>JAHFFI010000058.1 GCA_023248025.1 Candidatus Omnitrophota bacterium | reverse complement strand
AGATAGGCCGCGGTTTCAAGCATTTGGAGATTACGATGGAGAATGTATTAGAGCTCGTTTCTCTTAGCGCCATCCCTGAGCCCGAAGAACACATGGTTCCCGACAGCTCCTTGCGTTATCTCCTGTCTGTCGATCAGAGGACGGGTGTATGCGCGTTTCGTTCGCATCTTAATTTCATCGAAGGAAAATCTGTTGTGGCGCTTCCTGTCAGCTTCAAGCGAATTCTATCGACACAATTCTACACTTATATCAACCGCCGACTTGTTAACGTGCAGAAGTTTGAGAAGTTCGCAGTGCCGAATCTTTCTGTCATGGAGCTTGATATTCCTGTAACCCAGCTCATGAATAAAGAATTCAGTATTATTCTCAAAGATGCGCCGTTGGCTGACGTTGTCAAAAAATTCAAAGAAACCAAACATGAGGTCATCGTCGTGGTTGATAAGAACGGTAAGGTTGTTGGTACGATGAATCCTGTGGACCTGTTACACATTCTCGATGGCATGGGCCACTCCCATTTGAGAGAACATAATGTCTGAGCTCAGACGCGACCCGGTTGTTGGCTATTGGACTATCATTTCGACCGAAAGATCGCGCCGCCCGATTGAATTTCATTTGTCCCAGCCTCCCGCTGAATCTGAATGTCCTTTCTGTGAGGGTCGCGAAGCCGAGACAACTCCCGAAGTATTTGCGATTAGAAAAAAAAATGCCCCCGACGCCAAGGGTTGGGACGTGCGCGTTATTTTAAGTAAAATGCCGGTGCTTTCCAAAAGCAAAGTGCCCGACTCCTATGGGCAGGGGCTTTATGACCTCATGGAAGGCGTGGGCTGTCACGAGGTTATTATTGAATGCCCCGAACACAAGCATGACCTTGACGAGCTTCCGTCGGAGCAGATCGAGCGTGTCGTTAAGACTTACATTGCGCGCATCAATGAAATGGAAAAAGACCCGCTTTTCAATTACGCACTTCTTTTCAAGAACCATGGCCTGATTTTTGGTTCCGCGAATGACATCGTGCGTCATTCTCGCTCTCAGCTCATCGCCACGCCCATCACGCCCAAGCGGGTCAAAGAAGAGTTGATCGCCGCGCGGAATTACTATGAGCGGCATGACCGCTGCGTTTTCTGTGACATGCTGCGGCAAGAAATGAAGGAAGGCGCCAGGGTTGTGGCGCAGAACGAGCATTTCTACGCATTTTGTCCTTTTGCGGCAAGACACCCTTTTGAGGTATGGATACTGCCAAAAAAACACAACGCGGACTTCGGCAAAACGGCGCTGGAGGATATTCCTGATTTTGCGTTGATTCTAAAAGAATGCCTCGGTCGTATTCGCGGGCTTCTAAATGACCCGCCGTTCAATTTTGTGCTCCACACGGCGCCTTTCAGGCATAAAAAGAAACCGGGTTATTGGAAAACTATAGACGAGGATTATCACTGGTACATACAGATTATGCCGCGCCTGACACATGATGCGGGTTTTGAATGGGGCACCGGTATTTATATCAACCCCACGCCGCCGGAAGATGCCTCGGTGCTATTGCGTGAAGCCGAATGGAAAGGGTGATATGGCTCAGCTGAGAAAGGACCCTGTGACGAGTCGCTGGGTCATCGTGAATGTCGAGAATCCAAAAAATCCGCGTGATTTTAATTTCAAGCCGGTCGCCAAATCCAGCAAGACCTGTCCGTTCTGCCCCGGCAACGAAGCAATGACACCTCCTGAAATCGTGGCGTACGGCCGTAAATCCGGAGGTAAAAATATGCCCGGCTGGCAGTTGAGAATAGTTCCCAATAAATTTCCAGCGCTTCGTATCGAAGAGAGCACTGATAAATTTGCGTTTGGAGTTTATGACAAAATAGGGGGGTTCGGCGCGCATGAAGTGATCGTCGAAAATCCCGATCATGCCAAAGAGATCCCCGATCTTGAGATCGAGCAGGTGGAGCTCATATTGAGAAGCTACCGTGATCGCTGTGCCGACTTAAGAAAAGACACGCGTTTCCGGTACATCCTGATTTTTAAAAATTATGGCGCTGCCGCCGGCGCCAGCCTCGAACATCCGCATTCGCAGTTGATAGCGCTGCCGATTGTCCCGTCGCGAGTTCTAGGCGAGGTGAAAGGTGCTGCGAAGCATTTTGAATACACGGACCGCTGCATTTTCTGCGACATGCTGAATCAGGAAAGGGCCCAGAAGGCGCTCACCATCCATGAGGAGACGCATTTTATAGGACTGTCTCCGTTTGCAGGCCGCTTTCCGTTCGAGACCTGGGTGTTGCCCAAAGCGCATGAAGCGAGCTTTGATTCGCTAACGGACGACCGCTTGACAGATCTGGCTAGAATGCTTAAGACTATTCTCGGAAAGATCCGCCTCGTGCTCAACGATCCGGCTTATAATTTTATGATCCACACCGTTCCCTTGGACAATAAACAGCCGGAGTGCTTTCATTGGCATATTGAGATCATCCCTCAGTTAACACAGATTGCCGGTTTTGAACTGGGAACGGGGTTTTACCTTAATCCTACGCCGCCAGAAGTCGCGTCCAAAGCCCTAAAAAACGCCCAATTCCTTGCTTAATAGCCTTCATTTGCTATAATCAAACGATTATGGTCAAAACACTGTTACGTGTGTTGATAAGCGTCGTTTTTATTGCTTTGTTTGCTTATGCTGTGCGGGATGATATTCCTAGTATCATGCATGCCCTACAACACGTGAATCGCACACTGGCTGCGGCGGCAAGCGCACTTTTTCTTTCGACCATTCTTATACTTTCAAAACGGCTTCAACTCATTTTTGAGACGGAAGGAGTTCCGATCAAGCTTCGCGAAACGTCAAATCTTACCTTCGTGGGCTATTTTTTTAATAATTTTCTGCCGACTTCGGTAGGAGGGGATATCGTTAAGGCCATTTGCGCCTCAAAAGTTACGCGTCAGCCGGTAAAGTCACTCACAGCGGTACTTATGGACCGAATTTTTGGACTATCTACATTTATCGTGATACCCAGTATTTGTCTTTTTTTCATTATGGATAGAATAAACAACCCAACCGTGCCCATTTTAGTTTATTCTTTCCTGGGCTTGGCTTTAATTTGCTTTTTACTGCTTTTTAATCGATCTCTTGCGCGGCGCTTTGGGTTTATTGAAACGTTGCTGGGATACCTTCGCCTGGCGGACAAAGCTCGTAAAATTTATGACGGTCTTCACAAATTCAAGAGCCACAAGGCGGTTGCCGTTGAGGCTATTTTTTTGTCTGTCCTTGGACAAAGCATCAGCATAGTTGTTCTTTTCATGCTTGCTTTATCGCTCGGATCCAACGCCCATGTGGTTTATTTCTTTATTTTGATCCCAGTGGTGCACCTTGTCAGCATGGCACCTTCGTTGGGGGGTCTGGGGATACGCGAGAATGCGTATATTTATTTTCTGTCGCCTTATATCGGCCGTGAAAACGCGGCGGCGCTGGGTATTTTGTGGCTAGGACTTCTCTTGATGTTGAGTGTCATCGGCGCGATTATTTATCTCGTGCGCCAGGACTATCATTTTAGCTGGAAGGACGCGGTTGTATCGTCATGAGCCAAAAGCGCCTAACAGCACTTTTTTCGTTGTTCCCCAAAGCCGGTATCGATGCGTTACTTGTCAGCTCGTGGCCAAATGTTACTTATCTCAGTGGTTTTAAGGGGACCGAATCATGGGTGCTGGTCTCGCCAAAAGGTCTTTATTTCATCACGGACTCCCGCTATTCGGAACAAGCCGAGAAAGAGGCCAAAGGTTTTAAGGTTCTGCTAAGGGATGGGAAGAGTGTGACGCAGATAGTTTCCGATCTCTCAAGGCGGCACCGTTTTTCCGCGGTCGGATTTGAATCTTCTATCGTGACGCACGCCTTCGCGAAGGCCCTTGGAAAAGTTATGGATGGGCAGTCGCTTCGTCCAACGTCGGATCTCGTTGAAGCGCTGCGTATTATAAAGGACGCTGAGGAGATTTTACTTTTAAGAAAAACGGCTGATATCGCCGTTAAAGGTTTTCATTATATAAAAAAGATCGCAAGGCCGGGAATGACGGAACTTGAACTTCAAGCGAAGCTGGAGTATTTTACAAAAACTATCGGTTCTCAAAAGCCGGCTTTTGATATTATTATTGCGACTGGCGCCAAAGCGTCCATGCCCCATGCTATTACCGACCAGACCAAAGTCAAAAATAATGAGGTTTTACTGGTCGACATGGGCGTGGTTTATGGCGGTTATCATTCTGATTTGACCCGTCCCATTTTTTTGGGTAGAATGAGCGCTTTACATAAGAAGATCTACGATATCGTGTGGCAGGCGCAGAGGCAGGGGATTGCCAAAGCAGGACCCGGCGTCCCGGCCAGTGAAGTGGATGGGGCCTGTCGCGAGTATATCCGCAGGGCCGGATATGATAAATATTTTGGACACAGCACGGGCCACGGTGTGGGTCTTGAGATACATGAAGCGCCGTCCGTTTCGAGCCGCACTAAGACAATTTTGAAACCGGGCATGGTGATCACGGTTGAACCGGGCGTATATCTTCCGGGCCGATTTGGCATCCGTATTGAGGACATGGTGCTTATCACAAAAAATGGCCGGGAAGTGTTGACGCGAAAATTAGAGGATGCTAAATGATCTCCACCAGTCAATTCAACCGCGGCATGATCATTAAATATGAAAATGACATGTGCGAAATTTTAGATTTTCAACTCGTTAAAATGCAGCAACGCCAGCCCATCGTAAGAACAAAACTTCGGAATATCAAGAATAGCAATGTTATCGAGATCGCCTTCCGCTCCGGGGATAAATTTGAAGAGGTCTATTTGGACAACCGGCCCATCCAGTACCTTTATCATGAAGGCAACACCTACCACTTTATGGACACTCAGTCCTATCATCAGGTGGCTGTGCCGGCGGCACTCTTGGCAGACAAAGTTCAATTCTTGAAGGAAGAAATGGAAGTTAACGGCCGTTTTTCGGATGATGAGCTCATCATGGTGGAATTGCCGGCTTCCGTCACATTAATAATTACGGAAACTGAGCCGGGCATACGAGGCGACACCGCCAAAGGCGGAACCAAGCCCGCAAAGGTAGAAACCGGCGCTGCCGTAAAAGTGCCGCTTTTTGTGAATACCGGGGACAGGGTCCGAATTGATACGCGCACCGGCGATTATTTGGAGAGAGCCTGATGAATATCAAAGAAATAAAAGAAATGATTCAGCTTATGAACGAAAATGGTTTGACTGAGCTGGAACTGGAAAAAGACGGCCTGAAGATCCGTTTGAAAAAGAATTCGTCCGGAACGATTGAACAAGTCGTGATGTCAGCGAATCCCCAGCAAGTTCCGGGTGCTCAGATTGCGCGATCGCAGTCTCAGGGCGCGCCGGAACCGGTAAAAAATCTGGCAAACCGAAATGTTATCAAGTCACCCATGGTCGGGACTTTCTACGCTTCGCCGGCACCTGACGCACAGCCCTTTATTCAGACCGGGGCACCGGTTGATGTGGGGCAGGTGATTTGTATAATCGAAGCGATGAAGCTCATGAACGAGATTAAATCTGAAGTGAACGGCAAGATCACCGAGATACTCGTTCGCAACGGCGAGCCGGTTGAATTTGGACAGGCCCTATTTGTGCTTGAATAATGTTCTCAAAAATTTTAGTCGCTAACCGCGGCGAAATAGCGCTCCGTGTCATCCGTGCGTGCAAAGAAATGGGCGTCCGCACCGTCGCGATTTATTCCGAACCGGACGAAAATTCTCCGCACGTGCATCTTGCGGACGAATCGGTTTGTGTGGGCCCCGCACCTTCGTCGCAGAGTTATCTTAATATTCCTTCTATTATAAGCGCCGCCGAGATCACAGACGTTGATGCCATCCATCCGGGTTACGGTTTTTTGGCGGAAAATGCGCATTTTGCCGAGATTTGTGAGTCTTGCCAGATTAAATTCATTGGGCCGAGCGCGCAGTCCATTCGTGGCATGGGAGACAAGATGGCGGCACGCGAGACCGTGCGCAAACTCGGTATTCCGATCGTGCCGGGTACGCAGGAAGCTATCAAAGATAAGGATGACGCGCTAAAAGTAGCTAAAAAGATTAAATATCCCGTGATTATCAAGGCCGCAGCGGGCGGTGGCGGACGGGGCATGCGCGTATGTCATAATGAAGTGCGTCTTGTGAGTGCGCTCATGACGGCACAACACGAAGCCGAGCAGGCTTTTGGGAATTCAGCTGTCTACATTGAAAAATACATCGAAAAACCCAAACACATTGAGATCCAGCTTTTGGCCGATACTCATGGCAACACGACTTATCTTTATGAAAGAGACTGCACGATCCAGAGGCGGCACCAGAAACTTATTGAAGAAGCCCCGTCGCCGGTAGTGGACTGGAAACTCCGCAAAAAGATGGGTGAAGCCGCCGTGAAACTGGCCCGAGCCGTGAATTACGTAAATGCCGGCACCATCGAATTCCTGTTAGATGAGGATGGAAAATTTTATTTCATTGAAATGAACACACGTGTACAAGTCGAGCATGGCGTTACGGAGCTTATTACCGGTATTGATATCGTAAAAGAACAGATCCGTATCGCGGCGGGTGAGAGGCTTTCTATCCGTAAACAGGACAAAATACCCCTGAGAGGCCACGCGATGGAGTGCCGCATAAACGCCGAAGATCCTTTTAATGATTTCTCGCCATCTCCGGGTAAGATCGAAAAATTTAATTTACCGGGAGGTCCCGGAGTCCGCGTCGATTCGCATGCCTACGCGGGATATAAAGTATTGCCTTATTATGACTCCATGATAGGAAAGCTCATGACCTTCGGTCGTAACCGCGGCGAAGCCATTAGCGTCATGCAGAGGGCACTTGAGGAATTCATCATCGAACCCATTAAGACGACGATCCCGATCCACAAAGAGATCATGAAGAACCCTATTTTCAGGCGCGGACAAATGTACACCGATTTTATCCAGAGAACGATGGGCGAATGGACCCAAAAAGGAGAAATAAAATGAAAATAGGTGTGTTGACGGGTGGCGGGGATTGCCCGGGACTAAATCCTGTCATACGCGCGGTGGTCAGAACGTCACTTCGTGAAGGCTATCACGCTATTGGTATCCGGAATGGCTGGAAGGGCCTTGTAGATAATGAGACTCAACCGCTGGATTTAACGGCTGTTTCCGGTATTCTGCATCGCGGTGGCACCATACTTGGGACCAGCCGAACCAATCCTTACAAAGAGCCCGTGAAGTTAGAGGCGCTCAAAGCCAATTTCAAAAAGCTAGGGCTCGACGCGCTGATCGCTATCGGCGGCGAAGACACGCTCGGCGTTGCCTCAAAACTCTCCAAAGAAGGTTTTAAAATCGTGGGTGTCCCCAAAACCATTGATAACGACCTCTCGGGCACCGATTTTACTTTTGGTTTTGATACGGCAGTAAATATCGCCATGGAAGCCATTGACCGTCTTCATACAACGGCAGAAAGCCATCGCCGCATCATGGTCGTGGAAGTCATGGGTCGTCACGCGGGCTGGATAGCGCTTCATTCGGGTATTGCGGGAGGCGCGGATCTTATTCTGATACCGGAAATTCCCATTAAAATGAGTGACGTTGTGGCCGTGATCAAAAAAAGGGCCGAGCGCGGCAAAAATTTTAGCATCATCGTCGTTGCGGAGGGCGCCAAATTCGACGGGTCGGAAGTGTTGCTGGAACAGAAGCTGGACGACTTCGGCCATGTACGCTTAGGAGGCATTGGCGATCTTTTAGCGGCAAAAATCGAGCAGGGTACCGGTTTTGAAACACGCGTCGCGGTGCTGGGACATATTCAGCGCGGCGGTACGGCCTCGGCATTCGATAGAATGCTAGCCACTCGATTCGGCGTCAAAGCTGTGGAGCTCATAAAAATCGGACAGTTCGGGCAGATGGTGGCGTTGCGGGGGAATGAGATCGTTTCCGTTGCCATTGAAAAGGCGGTCGGCGCTTTAAAGTTGGTCGACCCGCAAGCTTATGAACTGGCTAAAACGTTTTTTGGTTAATCGGAGACACTCTTGAAAGAAAAAATCCGTCAAAACATTCAAGAAAATATCCGGGTTAAAGAGGCGCTGCTTAAAACCCATATTGATATCATTGAAAAAGCGGCTGTCGCTGTTGGGGCAGCACTCAAGAAAGGGAATAAGGTGCTTTTTTTCGGGAATGGCGGGTCAGCCAGCGACAGTCAGCACTTGGCAGCGGAATTCGTCGGCCGTTATGAAAAGGAGAGAGCGGGCCTTCCCTCGATAGCGCTTTCTACCGACACATCCATATTGACTGCGGTCGGCAATGATTATGGTTTTGACCGCATCTTTTCCCGGCAGATCGAAGCGCTTGGCCGGAAAGGCGACGTGGCGTTCGGTCTTTCAACCAGCGGGAATTCACCCAATGTTATTTTAGCCATGGATAAGGCCAGGGAGCTCGGTCTTTACACCATTGGTTTTTCCGGTCGAGACGGAGGCAAGTTGGCATCCAGGGTAGATATTTCCATCATCGTCCCGTCCCAAAAAACGGCGCGTATCCAGGAAGCGCATATCCTCATGGGCCATATTATCTGTGAGCTGGTCGATGAGCTTTTCTCGTAAATTTAAA
>JAHFFI010000006.1 GCA_023248025.1 Candidatus Omnitrophota bacterium | reverse complement strand
TATTTCGCCAATCTCTTAGACCGCCTGGCCGTGAGTCAGGATGCGCGCATTGTTCTTGTTGGAGATGCGCGGGATACCGAGGACTCGGCGCGCGTACGTTCTATAATGAAATGTCCCGTGATCGATAAAAGCGGTGCCACAAATTTCAGAGAGCTTGTTTCGATTATCAGCCGTGCGGCACTGGTCGTCACAAACGACAGCGCGCCTCTTCACATCGCAGATGCGCTCGGGGTTCCTGTGCTTGCATTTTTCGGTCCCACCGAGCCTAAAAAATACGGCCCACGCCAGGCCGCTTCGCGTGTTTTATCCAAGACTCTTTTTTGTGCGCCCTGCGAAGAGGCTCAGTGCCGCTATCAGCATGAATGTATGAAAGATTTAAGTGTTGATGAGGCGACTGTCGCAGCGATCAAAATATTAGGCGATACTTCGCGTCCGCCGGACTGCAAGATCCTGGTGATACGTCTCGACCGAATCGGCGACGCGGTGCTTTCGCTTCCAGCCATCGAAGCTATTCGCGGACATTTCCCCAATGCGCACATCAGCGTCATGGCCAGACCCACACCGTGCGAAATTTTTAAAGGGTATCCAGCCATTGATGAAGTCATTAGTTATGAATATGAAAAGGGCGGGAGGCATCGCACGTTAATCGGGTATTATCGTCTGATCAGGGGACTCGTAAAAAGGCATTTCGACATGGCGTTTGTGCTTCATCCTAGTGTGCGTTCGCATCTAGTCCCGTTCCTGGCGGGTATTCCATACCGCGTGGGCGTGAAGGCATCCCTGCCGTTTTTACTTACGAACAGCGTCCAGGATAAACGGCATCTGGGTCTGGAGCACGAGTCCGAATATGCGTTGGATGTGGTCAAAGCGCTGGGTATTGGTCCTCCGGCGCCCGGTACGCTTCCTCACATTGAAAGTTTTGCCGAGCACCGGGATAAGATTACGCGCTTGTTGGGCGCTCGAAATGGAAATCGCTGGGTGGCTTTTCACGCGGGCGCCAGTTGCGCATCTAAAAAATGGCCGCTTGTGAGTTTTATTGAAGTGGCGAAGCGTGTCTTGGCGCTTTCTGATGATTATTCTGTTGCCATCGTCGGCGGAAGCGACGAAAAAACATCGGGAGAGATTTTTTTGGGCGCCTTGGGATCGCGAGCAATCGATCTGACAGCCAAGCTGTCCATAAAAGAATTATCGGCATTTTTTAGACAATGCGAGGTCTTGGTCACGAATGATTCAGGTCCTGCGCACATCGCGGCAGCAAGCGGAATTCGCGTTCTAAGTATATTTGGGCGTAATGACCCTGGCCTGGGCATCACGCGGTGGAAGCCTCTCGGAGAAGGGCATGTCTCGCTACACAAAGACGTGGGCTGCGTCGTGTGTCTGGCACACGCCTGTACTATTAATTTTGAATGCCTGCGCGTGATTTCGTCCGAGGAAGTTTTTGCCGCTCTTAAAAATATGCTCGAAGCCCCTGTCCACTCATGAGGAAAATTTTTTTCTTCCTGGGGATCTGTGCCTTGGCCGCATTTAATTTTTCTTCCGCTCTATGGGCGGGCACTAATTTTGCCGCTAAAAAAAATGATAGACAGATCCGGATCAGCCCGCCTGAAAAAAACCTTCGCATCGGGGAAAAACTATTGTTCGACGCATACTGGGTCGGCATTCATGTGGGCACGGGAAGTCTTGAAGTAAAAGAGATTGCGACGGTGAGCGGCCGCGAGGCGTACCACATTATCGCAGTGGCCGAAACCAATGATTTTTTATCGAAGCTTTATCCCGTGCGTGACGTGGTCGAAACTTTTGTGGACACCCAGGACCTTTATTCGCTGGAATTTCGTAAGACGGTGAAGGAAGGTTTCTACCGAGCGGATGAAAAAATTATTTATGATTACGCTTCTAAAATCGGCCGTTATGAGTCACTCCGGAATAAAAGCAAAAAGGAATTTCCGTTGCCTGAAAAGGTCCATGATTTTTTAAGTGTTTTTTACTGGGCGAGACTAGAGCCCTGGCAGGTAGGCAAGAGCATCCGTACGACCGTGAATGACGACGAAAAGAACTGGGATTTAGAGCTCCAGGTGCTCAGGACAGAGGCCAAAGAAATGAAGGGCGGTAAAGTAATGGATACCGTCGTGATCGAACCGAAGACAAGCATGAAAGGCATCCTCTACAATCGCGGCCGAGCCTGGGTGCATTTCAGCACCGATAGCCAAAGAAAACCAATTTTAATTTTCATCCAAACCCCCTTCGGCCCAATTACCGGCGTGCTAAAAGAGGATAAATAGTTCTCCATTCTTCTGCCAGGTCCCGGACCCCGGAAGTGGCCCTTGGGGTCGACGCTCGGATTTCCCCTCCGAGGAAATCTGTCGCTCGATTGTCGTTTGCTCGTGTGTGAAAGTGGGTTTCCGTGGCTCGCAAACGACAAACACGCCCCCAAGGGCCACTTCCGGGGTCCTAGACCATTCGCTAATGAGTGCTCTATCCAAGACCAAGACAACCCGACGGGTGGCAAAGGGCGAGGTCTATTTGCCCGGAGCCGCTAATAGACGGCGAGGACAAATAGACCTCGTCCTTTGACAGGCCCCGTCGGTTACTGGGATTAATAGATCCGAATGAATTGCTTCCGGGAGTTGGCGTGACTATCCGGCGGTTGCAATAGAATTTGTCAACATCGATTGACACTCTTGAAGGGCCGATGTTAAAATGCTCACTTCATGAAGTCACTCAACTATCCGCACCTGAAAAGCCTTATTTCAAGCTTTCATCAAGCTAAAGTCCTGGTTGTCGGCGATCTTATTCTTGACGAATTTATTTGGGGAAATGTCTCACGCATTTCTCCCGAAGCTCCCGTTCCGGTGGTCTGGGTGGAATCCGAGAATTTTATGCCCGGCGGCGCATCCAACGTGGCTACCAATATTCGATCTTTAGGCGGCGAAGTTTACCTGGCCGGCATGGTGGGTGATGACGCGCGAGGTGAAATACTCCAGACACTTTTGCGTAAAAAAGGCATTCAATGCGAGGGCATTTTTAGCGATATGAACCGACCGACGACGCAGAAAACCCGCGTGATCGCGCACCATCAACAAGTGGTTCGCATAGACCGCGAAGTCACGCGTCCCGTGCCTGACAATGTATTAAAAGACATCACAAACTATATTGCGGAGCGCATGCCCGAAGTCGATGCGCTTATTATTGAAGATTATGGTAAAGGTGTCGTCGTTCCCAAGCTCGTGCAGGAAGCGGTGAGGCTGGCGAAGAAATACAAAAAAATCATCACGGTCGATCCGAAAGAAACGCACTTTTCCTATTATCGGGGCGTGACCGCGATTACTCCCAATCACCACGAGGCGGGCTCAGCCGTCGGTGTCCCGATCAAAGACAACGCGACGCTCGAGCGCGCGGGGCAGAAGCTTCTTGAAAAACTGCATTGCGAGAACGTGCTTATTACGCTGGGCGAGAATGGCATGTGCCTTTTTGAAAAGGGCAAGCCGATGTTCAAGATCAACACCGTGGCTCAAGATGTTTTTGACGTATCGGGAGCCGGCGACACGGTGATCAGTGCGTACACACTGGCCAAGGCAAGAAGAGCATCGGCTCAGGAAGCGGCTTATATTTCTAATTGCGCGGCGGGCATCGTCGTGGGTAAAGTAGGTGTGGCGGTAACGAATCGAGAAGAGCTGTTGAACAAAATTAAACAACTGGTGGGCCAATAGCATGGAAGCAGTAGGCGTTATCCCGGCGCGGTACGGTTCTACGAGGTTTGAAGGAAAGGTTTTGAAAGACCTTTGTGGTAAACCTATTATCCAGCATGTTTACGAGCGTGCGAAGCGTGCTAAAACTTTGGATGACCTCATCATTGCGGCAGACGACGACCGTATTCTTGAAGCCGTGCAGCAGTTTGGGGGCAAGGCTGTATTTACCTCCAAGTCTCATAGCACAGGCACGGACCGCCTGACGGAGGTGGTTAATGCCATGGATGTGCGCATCGTAGTCAATATTCAGGGCGATGAGCCTCTCATTAATCCTCTGGTCATAGACGACCTCGTCCGAACGATGCAATCGGACCCAAAAATCGTTATGGCCACCGTCATTAAAAAAAGTTCTTCGGCCGAAGAATTTGCCAGCACCGACGTCGTGAAGGCGGTGATTGACCATGACCATTTCGCGCTTTATTTTTCACGCTCGCCGATACCCACTCAGCTGGATTTGAACGTGAAGGAGAACTTTTTTTATAAGCATATAGGACTTTATGCATTCACTAAGGATTTTTTGTTCACATTTAAAAAACTGCCGCAGTCTTCTCTTGAGGCGCAAGAGCGTCTCGAGCAGCTGCGTGTATTGGAATCGGGCTATCGCATCAAAACCATCGAGACCAAATACGACACTGTCGGCGTGGACACGCCGGAGGATCTGGAATTAGCTAAGGCCATGATGGAGAAGGAAAATAATGCCTAAGCACATTTTTGTGACGGGAGGCGTGGTCTCGAGTCTGGGCAAGGGCATCGTGTCGGCTTCCATCGGAAAAATTCTGGAATGCAGAGGTCTGCGCGTCGTCATGATGAAATGCGACCCCTATCTGAATGTCGATCCCGGCACAATGAATCCTTACCAGCACGGCGAAGTGTACGTGACCGATGACGGCGCAGAGACAGACCTCGACCTTGGGCATTATGAGCGTTTTACAAGCGCGCAGATAGGCAAACAGAACAATGTCACGACAGGAAAAATTTATTATTCGGTTATCACGAAAGAGCGCCGAGGAGACTATTTGGGAGCCACGGTGCAAGTCGTCCCGCACATCACCGATGAAATCAAGAACGCGATCAAGGCCGCGTCTCACAACAAACCCTGTGACGTCGTCATCTGCGAGATCGGCGGCACGGTGGGCGACATCGAGAGTCTGCCGTTCCTCGAAGCCATCCGACAGTTTCGGCAGGATATAGGCCGCGAGAACGCCATCAATATTCACCTGACACTTATTCCTTATATCCGTGTGGCCGATGAAATTAAAACCAAACCCACACAGCACAGCGTCGCCAACATGCGCGAGATCGGCATTCAGCCCGATATTCTTATGTGCCGCACGGAAAAAAGACTTTCTAAGGAAGTTCGCGAAAAAATAGCGCTTTTTTGCAACGTAGAGACCGAACAGGTTATCCAGGCGCTCGATGTTTCTGATATTTATGAAGTGCCGCTGGCTTTGAAAGATGAAGGTTTGGACACCGGTATCATTCGGCTGCTCAAGCTCAACTGTGAAGACGGTACGGAAAGATTAAAAGCCTGGAAGATCAATGTTGTCGACAAAGTATTGAACCCCGCGCGCCACGTCCGCATCGCTGTGGTTGGTAAATACATGGAGCTCCAGGATGCCTACAAATCCATCTATGAAGCCATTAAACATGGCGGTATCGCCAACGACGCCAAAGTCGAGATCTGTAAGATCGACGCCGAGGACCTGATTGCGCACGGTCCTGAAAAATACCTAAAAGAAATAAACGGCATACTGGTTCCGGGTGGTTTCGGTACGCGCGGTGTTGAGGGTAAGATCAGGGCCATTAAGTACGCCCGCGAAAGCAAAACTCCTTTCTTCGGCGTGTGTCTGGGAATGCAGTGCGCGGTGATCGAATTCGCGCGGAACGTTTGCGGCATGAACCGCGCTAATTCCACAGAATTCAATAAAACGACGCCTTTCCCGGTGATCTCGCTTTTGGACGAACAGAAGCACGTGAAGGACATGGGCGGCACGATGCGTCTGGGCTCATACCCTTGTGTTCTCAAGAAACACACAAAGACCCAAAAGTCCTACGGCCGCGATTCGATACATGAACGTCATCGCCACCGTTACGAATTCAACAATAAGTACAAAGTGAAAATGGAAACCAGCGGGCTCGTAGTATCGGGCACGAGTCCGAACGGCAGACTCGTCGAGATCATCGAGCTTGCGAACCATCCGTGGTTTGTGGGCTGCCAGTTCCATCCCGAATTCCAGTCGAAGCCCGATCATGCACATCCGCTCTTCCGTGATTTTGTCAAAGCGGCGCTCGCGCACAAAGTTGATTAAAAAAGGGGAGTCCCTTTGAAGATTCAGACCGTCCGTTGTGGAAATATTTCCATTGGTCATGGCAGGCCGCTCGTCATCATCGCGGGACCTTGCGTCGTCGAGAACGAAAAGTCGGCGCTTCGCCACGCCAAGTCCATCGGCAAGATTACAAAACGCCTGCGCATTCCTTTTATCTATAAATCCAGCTACGACAAGGCCAATCGCAGTTCCATGCAGTCTTTCCGGGGGCTGGGCATCGACAAGGGTCTTCTCATATTGGATGCCGTGAAAGAAGAGACAGGATTTCCCATTCTCACCGACGTGCATAGCCCCGAAGAGATTGAAAAGGCCGCGCGGGTGGCGGATGTTCTGCAGATACCGGCGTTTTTGTGTCGCCAGACGGATCTTTTGCTTGCTGCCGGACGCACGGGCCGAGTCGTGAATGTAAAAAAGGGACAATTTCTCTCGCCGCAGGAAATGGAAAATGTGGCAAAAAAGGTGGCTTCAACCGGCAATAAAAATGTGATGCTGACCGAACGGGGCACGTTTTTCGGCTACAACGCGCTTGTGAATGATTTTCGCTCAATTCCCATCATGAAAACTTTCGGCTACCCCGTAATATTCGACGCGACACATTCGGTGCAGCAGCCCGGGGGCTTGGGGCACGCGTCAGGCGGCAAACGCGAATTTGTACCGACATTGGCAGCCTGCGGTGTGGCGGCTGGCGCAGATGGTATCTTTATGGAAGTGCATGAAAATCCTGATAAGGCGCCCAGCGACGGACCCAACATGGTGAAATTAAACGACCTGGAAAAACTTTTGGAGACGCTTTTACGTATCAAAAACGCGGTGAAAAATGGTGCTTAAGATAGCCCGGCGTACGATCGAGATCGAGCGCGACGCTTTGACCCACATTCTCTCCCAGATAGACAAAAACTTTGAAAAAGCCTGCGAACTTATTCTAAAAGCAAAAGGCCGCGTGGTGCTCGTGGGCCTCGGCAAGCCCGGATTTATTGCCCAGAAGATTTCCGCCACGCTTTCATCCACCGGCACCGCCTCGTTTTATTTGCATCCCGCCGAAGCGCTTCACGGCGATCTTGGGCGCGTGATGAGGGAAGACGTGGTCGTGGCACTTTCCAACAGCGGTAAGACCGAAGAGATCGTAAAGCTTCTCCCGCTCGTAAAAAAGATCGGAGCTAAGGTCATCGCTTTTACCGGTAATTTAAATTCACCGCTAGCCAAGCACAGCGACGTGGTTATCAATGTCGGCGTGAAAAAAGAGGCCTGCCCTATGAATCTAGCGCCTACGACGTCCACGACCGCGATGCTGGCGATGGGAGACGCATTGGCGATAGCGCTCTTGGAACAAAAAGGCTTCAAGGAAAAAGATTTTGCGTTCTACCATCCGGCCGGAAGTCTTGGAAAGAAACTGCTTCTCGTATCCGATATCATGCGTCAGGGCGGGTCCAATCCCGTGGTGAATGAAAAGACCAGCTTGCGCGAAGTGCTTTATGCCATCACAAAAGCCCGGGCGGGTTCGGCCACTATTGTGAATAAGAAAAAACAGCTTATCGGTATCTTTACGGACGGTGATCTTCGTCGCTGGGCCGAAGAAGGGAAGCTCTCGCTTACAAAGCCGGTGTCGCTTTTTATGACAAAAAATCCCATTTCGATCCACGGCGATAAACTAGCCGCGGAAGCGCTCGAAATATTGAGGACGAGGAAAATAGACGAGCTTCCGGTTATCGATAAAAACCGCCGCCCCGTAGGTCTTCTCGACGTGCAGGATCTTCTTAAGGCCGGGATAGTTTAAAAATGGTCTCATCGGATCTGCATTTTCGTATCCATAAAATTAAACTCATTATTTTCGACGTGGATGGGGTCTTGACCGATGGCCGCATCGTTTACGGTGATTATGGTGATGAGTTGAAGTCTTATGACGTCCAGGACGGCTTTGGCATGGTGCTTCTGGAGCGCGCGGGGCTTAAAACGGCCATCATCAGCGCCAAGAAATCGCGCAACAACACTCGCCGCGCCAAGGACCTAAAAGTCTCCAAGATTTACCAGAATGCCTTCGATAAGCTCAAGGTATTCGAAAAAATAACGAAACAGATAAAAATATCACCGGAAGAATGCTGTTATGTAGGTGATGACCTCATTGATATTCCCGTCATGTCACGTGTTGGTTTTGCCGTAGCCGTCCAGAACGCGCGGCCCGAAACTAAAGAAGCGGCGCATTACATCACCGAACACTCCGGAGGCAGGGGGGCAGCCCGAGAAGTCTGCGACCTTATCCTTAAAACTCAGGGCAAATGGACAGAAGCCACCAAAAAATATTTCTCTTAGAGCGATGGGGTCAAGTTGGACTTGACCCTTCCGCGAGGCAAAGATGAAAACAGCGCCCAGACTTCTTACTTCGGCCGAAATCAAAATGGGTCTTAAGTCCTTAAATAGCTGGCGATATTCCACGAAGTGGAAGGTAATCACTGTTGAGCGTAAGATGAAAGATTTTAAGTCCGCTGTTCAAGCCATACAGAAGATCGCCAAGCTTGCTGAAAAAGCCAACCACCATCCCGATATTCACTTAACGCGTTATAAACGCCTAAAGATACTCCTCACGACACACGAGGCGGGAGGGGTGACTGAAAGAGACCTTCGTATGGCCCGACAAATAAATTTGATAGTGTATCAATGATATGATATACTTTATTCCATAGAGGAGAAAAGAGCCCTATGGTCAGAACGATAGTGAGTTTAGAGGATTTTGATAAAAAATGGCTGGATCGCTACAGCGATCATCACAAACAGTCCACGGCAGAAACCATCCGCTTCGCCATTAAAGAATTCCAAAAAAAAGCCCGGGAAGAAGAGCGCCACGTTCTTTTAAAAAGGACTGCGGGACTTCTTAAAGGAAAGGGCGATAGCGTGAGTTTTGTAAGAAAATTAAGAGAGGAATGGGATTAGTTTGTCTGCAAAATTTCTCCTGGATTCAACTATTCTCATTGATCATTTAAATGGTATCAGCGCCGCCACGACGTGGCTCTCCAAGCTCGAGCCGGATGAAGCGTTAGTGTCCGTTATCACAAGGGCGGAGGTGTTGGTGAGGGCCAATGAGAAATGGGAAGAGGTGAATGCTTTTTTGGATGATTACAACTGCTTGGCCATAGGGATAGATGACGCGGATATGGCCGCGGGGCTTCGCAATAAGTATCATGTGAAGCTGCCCGATGCGTTTCAGGCCGCACTCGCGTTACGCGAAGCATTGACGCTTGTTACCCGTGATGTTCATGGCTTTGAAAAGATAAGCGATCTTGAAGTTAAGATCCCCTATTATTTATAGGAAACCTCAGTAGGTTAGGGATACTGAGCCGGATGTGGTATAATCCTGCCAGCCAAGGAGATAACCATGTCTGCCAAAAAGATCTTAACGTCACAAAAAAACAGGAAGTGCAAGCATCCCGATTGTAAAAGGATTTTGAGTATTTATAATCATGAAGTTAACTGCCACGTGCATTTAAACCAGATGTCCGGAAAGGTCTCTGAAGCCGTGCTAGCAAAGATCCGGTGAACGGTCAATGAGAGAATATTTTAAGAGTGATAAAAAAAAGCGCGAAGAAGCCAAGCGCAAGAAAAAAGAAGAGAAGAAAAATAGGCGTCTTCTAGCCAAAGACGAGACGGATGTTTCGGCCGATGGCACGCCGATGGAAGTATCCCAGGAGCCTCAGGCCGGGGAACCTAGCTAACTCACAGACATGAAATTTTCTTTACCCAGACAGAACACGCCTCTCGCAGTGCTTCTTACAAGCGTAATGGTGGTTCTCGTTGCGTTTTCGTTTATGGTTATGGGCAAGAAAGCCAAAGAAAAAGAAGTTTCCCGAGACCCCAAAAAAGAAGAGCGCATTCGCACGGCGCGCGACCAGGAATTCAAAAAATTCTCATTGGCCGGTTTTGACGACCAGGGAAAAAAGTTCTGGAATCTCGAAGGCGACACCGCCAAGATCAATCCCGATAAAGTAGTTTTTCTTCAGCAGAATGTGACGCTAAAGCTTCGCGACGACACCGTTATCCGCACCGACAATGTGTTGTGGTCGCAGGACGGCGGAGTCATGCGGACCAATTCGGCCGTGGATGTGGATCATCAGAACATAAAAATAAAAGGCATGGGGGCGCTCGGCCGGCCGGCTGATAGTTTTATACAGCTCAACCGCGATATTGAAGTGTTGATCCAGCCCAATACGCGCATTAGCTGCAAAGGTCCGATGAAAATTTACTACAAGGACAATAAACTAATATTCTTCCGTAATGTGAAAGTCGTGGACCAGCGCGGAAGCCTCTCGGCAAATCGCATGGATGTTTTTTTTGATTCACAAACAAAGAAGGTAAAGCAAATCTTCGCAGCGGGCAATGTCGTGATTGTCCGGTCCGGCGATACGACACGCTCGAATCGCGCTATTTATTCTCTCGCTACGGGATCCATAAGACTTGAAGGCAATCCTGAAGTCACACTTCACAAAGGCAGCATGACACTCCTCGATGGCGCTCTTAGAAACTAAATCCTTAAAAAAAACCTACGCAGGCCGTTCTGTCGTGAACGGCGTCGACATCGCGATCAACCGCGGCGAAATAGTCGGGCTGCTCGGGCCGAATGGCGCGGGTAAGACGACCACGTTTTACATGGTGACGGGTATCGTTAAGCCGGACAGCGGAAGCATCGTATTTGATCACCGTGACGTCAGCGGGTATCCCATGCATATGCGCGCGCGTCTGGGCATCGGTTATCTTTCGCAGGAACCGTCTATTTTTAGGAAACTTACCGTCGAAGAGAACATCATGGCGGTTCTCGAAACATTGGATTTGCCGAGGCGTGAAAGGCGCGAGCGCCTGGAAGAGCTTTTAAATGAGCTCGGCATCGAACATCTGCGCAAGTCTAAAGCGCTGACACTCTCAGGGGGAGAGCGCCGTCGTCTTGAGATCACGCGGGCTCTCGTGACGCACCCCTTATGTATTCTGCTGGACGAACCTTTCTCGGGCATCGACCCCATCGCGGTCACGGATTGCCAAAATCTTATCATGGACTTAAAGAATAGGGGTTTGGCCATTCTTTTGACGGATCATAATGTGCGCGAGACACTTGCGATTACAGACCGAGCCTATATCATGTCGGAAGGAAAGATACTAATTTCCGGCACAAAAGAAGACCTTTTAACGAGCAAAGAAGCCAGGAAGCTCTATTTGGGCGAACAGTTTACGATGTAGCCCGGTTGTGGTAACATAGCCTTTCTTTAATGGTTGCCCCGCCGCAGCGATAAATAACCAACCGGCGGGGCTGATTATTGCCTGGAGATTATCATGGAAATCGATATTACGGGACGTCATTTTCACGTGACAGAGGCTTTAAAAGAATATGTATCTGAAAAGATAGAAAAACTCGATAAATATTCCCTCAAAATTGAGATGGTGCACGTGGTGCTCGAGGTGCAGAAATTTCGCTACATCTCCGAGATCGTGCTTCTTGCTAAAGGACTGCGACTGACCGCGGAGGAAGCCAGCACCGATATGTACGCCGCTTTTGACAAATCGATGGGCAATATCCAACAGCAACTCGGCCGCCAGCACGACAGAAAAAAAGACCATAAAATTCGCCTTAAATAAAGAAGCGCAAGAAAGAGGATCTTTTGAAAATGAAATCACAGTTGAAAAAATTGAAGGACTGCAAGATGAAGCTCGTGGTTGAGGTTGAGCCTGAGCGCGTGGAAGAGCGTTACCGTGAGGTTTTGCGCGGTATTCAGGGGGCCGTGACGTTGCCGGGTTTTCGTCAGGGTAAGGCACCGGCAGATCTGGTAGAAAAAAAATATTTGAAAGAAGCAGAAGAAGAGTTGTTGAAGGCCATTATTCCGGAGACTTACCATCAATCCGTTGCCACACACAAAGTGGAGCCGGTCTCGATGCCCGCCATCGCGGATATCCAGTTCGAGCGCGGAAAGAAGCTCACATTCACGGCCGAGTTTGAATCAGCACCCGAGATTTCATTAAAGAACTACAAAGGCATCAGACTCAAACGTGCCGATGAAGAAGTCGTGGACGACGATGTCGAAAAGGCCATTCAATCGCTTCTTGAGTCCCGTGCGCAGCTCGTAGACATCAGCCCGCTCCGACCCGTGCAGAAAGGCGACTTCATCGCTGCCGATATCGAAATTATCCAAAACGGCCAGTACATCCCGGGCCGCAAAGACGTCATACTGCATATCGACCAGCATCCCGAGGATGATTTCTTCGAGAAGATCATCGGTGCCCAGGTGGATGAAACAAAAGAAATTAACGTCGATTTTTCTCCGGAAGAAAAAGCTCAAGGCCTCGTGGGCCGCAAGCCGTTTTATAAGGTGCATGTGAAAGCTTTGCGCGAGAAAAAGATGCCTGAGCTTACAGATGACTTCGCGAAAGAATTCCAGAAGGAGACCGTGGCGGAGCTAAAGATAGCCGTGCGCCGCGACGTGGCTAATTACAAGCATTCCGAGGCGTATCACAAAATGAAAAATGAGCTTTACGATAGGCTTCTTGAGATGCATAGCTTTGTTGTGCCCGAGGGACTTCTCCGCAAGCAGACTGAACGCCTAATCAACCAAGCCAAGGCCGGGCAGCTCAAATCCGGAATGCCTGCCGACGCCGTAGAAAAAGAGTCCGAGAAATGGCAGAAAGAGGCGGCGGAGAAAGCCGAGCGTCAGCTCCGCCTATACTTCATTCTACAGCGCATCTTTGACAAAGAAGATATTGAGATAGACGAGATCGCGATCCAAAGAAAACTGGAGCAGCTAGCCCAGGAGTCTAATCGGCCGATCGACGAAGTCCGGAGTATGTTCGAGTCCGACCTGCGCGAAAGCATGAAAGAAGAAAGGGCTGTTGATTTTCTATTGGCAAATGCAAAATTTGAAGAGGACAAAAAAGGGGATAAAAAATGAGCATCTTAATTCCAATGGTTATTGAACAGACAGGCCGCAGCGAGCGCGCTTATGATATTTACTCCCGTCTTTTGAAGGATCGGGTCATCTTTATCGGCACGCCTATCGATGACAACGTGGCCAATCTTGCCGTGGCGCAGCTGCTATTCCTGCAGATGGAAGAGCCTGAAAAAGATATCCATCTTTATATCAATTCACCGGGCGGTTCGATCACGAGTGGTCTTGCGATTTATGACACCATTCAATTTTTAAAGCCGGATGTTTGCACTTATTGTCTGGGGCAAGCGGCCAGCATGGGCGCGGTGCTCCTGGCAGCAGGCGCCAAGGGCAAACGTTATGCGCTTCCGAATTCACGCGTCATGATCCACCAGCCTTGGGGCGGTTTTCAGGGGACGGCGTCAGACATCAATATTCAGGCCAAAGAGATTCAATATTTGAAGCAGAGGCTCAACCAGATTTTATCCCACCATACGGGTCAAGCGGTAGAGAAGATTGAAAAGGATACGGACCGTGATAATTTTATGGCGGCCGAAGATGCGAAAAATTACGGACTCGTAGACGAAGTGGTGACCAACATTCGTGAAGTTAAAATATTTAAAAAATAATAGGAAATAAATTTAATGAAAGACTTTTTACTTTTAACGCCTGGGCCGACCAAAGTTCCCGACCGCGTGCTTGCAAAGTGCGCGCTGCCGATGATCCATCACAGGACGAAAGAATTTCAAGCCATACTCGAGCGCATTAACGGCAATCTTCCGAAAGCATTCGCGACGAAGCATCCGGTGCTAACCTTTGCGTCTTCAGGAACGGGAGCTATGGATTCGTCCATCACAAATCTTTTTTCTAAAGGCCAGGTCATTCTTTCTTTCTCGGCAGGAAAATGGGGCGAACGCTATCGCGACATCGCTCGCAGTTACGGCTTGGATGTTAAATCCTTCGAAAAAAAATACGGTGAAGCATTTACGGCGGCGGAGGTGGAGGCGGGACTCAAGGCAAATCCGAACGCCAAAGGTGTTCTGATGACGCTTTGCGAGACGTCGACGGCTGTCGTGCATCCCATAGAATCGATCGCGAAAGTAACGAGAGGCTCAAATGCCATCCTCATGATAGACGCGATTAGCGGCCTTGGCTGCGATGTGCTGAAAATGGACGAGTGGGGTGTCGATGTGGTCGTGTCAGGCAGTCAAAAAGGATTTATGCTTCCTCCGGGTCTGGCGTTCGTGGCGCTTGGGGAACGTGCGCAGGCGCGCATGGCCGCATCCGATCTACCCAAATTTTATTTTCATTTCGCGGAAACTCTTAAAATGATGAAAAAAAACGATACGCCATTTACGCCGGCTGTAAGTCTTATGCGGGGTCTGGACGAGGCGTTGAGTATGATGCTCGAAGAAGGTGTTGAAGCCGGATGGAAAAGGCACGCGCGTATTGCGGATCATGTCCGTAAAACCATGAAGTCGCTCGGCCTTGAGATATTTGCGAAAGCGCCTTCCAATGCCGTGACTGCCGTCAACATGCCGAATGGTTTTCCTTCAAAGGACCTTATTAATTTCGTAAGAGATACACATCACGTGGTGTTGGCCGATGGACAGGGTGAGCTGCAGGGAAAGATCATACGTTTTTCTCACATGGGCGCCACCGCCTGTGACGAGGACGCCAAGAGGGGCCTGGACTCGGTTGCTGACGCCATCAAAAAACTAGGAGTCTTGAATCCTGTATGACAGCGACACTCATGACGGAAAAAAAAGAAAAATTTAAAGTACTGATTTGTGATGATCTTGCCAATGAGGGTCTGGGGCTTTTTCAAAACGAAAAAAATCTAGCCGTCGTTGTCAAAACAAAACTGCCGTTGGAAGAATTGAAACGGGAAATTGCGGATGCTGACGCCTGCATTGTGCGCTCAGGCACGCAGATCACCAAAGAAGTGATCGAGGCAGGTCTGAAACTTAAAGTCATCGGTCGCGCAGGCGTGGGCCTCGATAATGTAGACGTCGAAACCGCCTCCAAAAAGGGCATCGTAGTTATCAACACTCCCGGCGGCAATACTATCTCGGCCGCTGAGCATACCATGTGTCTTTTGACGGCGCTTGCCAGAAATCTGGCGCTTGCCAATAATTCACTAAAAAAAAGAGAGTGGGAGCGGAAAAAATTTACCGGGGTTGAGCTTTTCGGAAAAACGCTCGGTGTGATCGGTTTAGGCCGTATCGGCACCGAAGTCGCCAAGCGCGCGCAGAGCTACGGCATGCACATCGTAGCGTATGACCCTTTTTTGAGAAGCGAGCGAGCGCAGCAGTTGGGTGTCGAGCAAATGACACTTGATGAGCTTTTGACTTGTTCCGATTTTGTGACGCTGCACATGCCGCTTTCGCCGGACAAAAAACATATTATTGGTGCCGAAGAACTCAAGAAAATGAAAAAAACCTCCCGTATCATCAACTGCGCTCGAGGTGGACTGGTTGATGAGAATGCCCTGGCGGATGCCATCGAAGCCGGAAAGATTGCCGGTGCGGGTATTGACGTGTTCGAGTCCGAGCCCCCCAAAAATTTTAGGCTTATCGATCTGCCGCAGGTGCTTGTGACGCCGCATTTGGGTGCTTCGACCGAAGAAGCGCAGATCGCGGTGTCCGTCGATGTGGCGCAGAGCGTTGTGGATTTTCTAATGGGTCGCGGCGTGAAGAATGCGGTGAATGTGCCTTCCGTAGACCCTAAAGTACTCAAAGAGCTTGATCCGTATATCCGCCTTGCGGAAAAACTGGGCTCGCTTCAAACGCAATTGATTCAGGGGCATGGCCACATCCTACAAGTCGACATCAGCTATCACGGGGATGTGATTAATTATGAAATGACGCCTGTGACAGTGGCTCTTATTAAAGGGTTATTGACTCCGATTTTGGCGGAGAACGTGAATTATGTGAACGCGTCGGTGCTTGCGAAGGAACGCGGCATCAAGATCACCGAATCCAAATCCTCAACACAGCTTAGTTTTTCCAATCTGATCCGCGTGGAAGTGCGCACGGACAAAAAAAAGAGCATGGTTGCGGGCACGCTTTTCACACGTGAAGATCCGCGCGTCGTCATGATAGACAATTTTGGCGTCGAAGCGTCTCCGGAGGGATACCTTCTTTATATTTCCAACAATGACGTTCCGGGTATCGTGGGGCAGATCGGCACTATTTTGGGCAATAACAAGATCAACATCGCGGGTATGACGCTCGGTCGCGACACGCAGGGCGGGCAGGCCAGGACATTGCTGAAAGTCGACGGAGCTATTTCTGAGAAGGTGATGCAGGAGATCCGTAAAGCAAAGAATATCCTGGACGCCATGCTTATAAAATTTTGAGTATACCATGTCCGTTCGTGTAGTCGTAGGCGCGCAGTGGGGGGATGAAGGTAAGGGCAAGATCATCGATATCCTTTCGAAGGATGTCGATTATGTTGTGCGCTATCAGGGCGGCAACAATGCGGGCCATACCGTCGTCAAGAAAAGTGGCGAGTTCGTTCTGCACCTTATTCCTTCCGGTATTTTTCATCCAAAAGTTCGCTGTGTCATCGGGAACGGCGTCGTCGTTGATCCCGAAGCGCTGATATACGAGATCGAATCCTTGCAGCTAAAAGGCTTTTCAGTAAAAGGCCGCCTTTTTATAAGCGAGCGCGCCCACGTCATCTTTCCTTATCATCGGATATACGACCGCTTGCGCGAAGACAAAAAAGGTTTCATCAAAATCGGGACGACGGGTCGTGGTATCGGACCTAGCTACAGCGACAAAGCGCTGCGTTCGGGCATCCGTGTGATTGACCTCATGAACAAAGATATTTTTGCTGAAAAACTTCAGCGCGCCATCTTGGAGAAGAACGAGATATTTAAAAAGATCTACAAGTTCAACGGGTTTAGTTTTGATAAAGTCTTTCGTGATTACCAGTTTTTTGCTAAAAAAATGAAGCCCTACGTATGCGACACCGCCGTGATGTTGAATGAAGCCATACGTGACCATTACGATATTTTATTTGAAGGTGCCCAGGGTACGCATCTGGATGTAGATCACGGCACGTATCCTTTCGTCACATCGAGTTATGTGACGTCCGGGGGCGCCGCGGTCGGCACAGGGGTTCCCCCGACAGCGCTGGAAACCGTGGTGGGTGTCGTAAAGGCCTACACGACGCGCGTGGGCGAGGGGCCCTTTCCCACAGAGTTTGACGCGGATCTTATGGAACGGATTCGCAAAAAAGGAAAAGAATTTGGCGCCACAACCGGCCGTCCGCGTCGCTGCGGCTGGTTCGACGCGGTTCTGGCGCGTTATTCTGTCATGGTGAATGGTATCCAGGAGATAGCGGTCACAAAACTGGATGTATTGGATGATCTGGAAACGATAAAAATCTGCACGGGTTACAGGATGGATGGAAAAATCACTAAAAATTTTCCTGCATGCACGCGGGCTCTTTTTACGGCAAAGCCCATTTATGAAGAGCATTCCGGTTGGAAAAGCGACACGACACAGGTAAAGCGCTATCAGGACCTACCGGTCAACGCCCGCAAGTATCTGAAACGCCTGTCCCAGCTTTTATCGGTGCCCATTACTATTTTGTCTGTGGGTTCTCACGAAAATCAAACTTTATGGATGAGGAGAGCAAAATGAAGCGGCTCAGTCTTTTTTTAATGGTAGGCGTATTTCTTATATCGGGCTGCTCAGTTACGGTGTATAACGGTCTAAAAAGTGACCGCCGCCAGATCGCGTCGCTGGCGTCCGAAGTGGAGCGACTGCGTGCCTTGAAAGCGCAAGACGACCAGGATCTGAATCGTGCCCGCAGGGAACTGGAAGAAAAATTAAAAGGCCAAGAAGGTGTCACGGTGAGCCAGGACGAAAGAGGTCTCGTCGTAACATTTATCTCAGAAGTGCTTTTTGATTCCGGCAAAGCCGACCTGCGTTCGGAAAGTAAACCTCTTATCCACACTGTCAGCGAAACGATACAGGAAGAGTCTTCACGCAATATTGGCATCGAAGGGCACACCGACAATGTCCCGATTAAGCTTTCTAAATGGAAGTCTAATTGGGAATTATCTACGTCGAGGGCCGTGAGCGTACTCCATTATCTTGAATCCAGCGGTATCGCGCCGGTCCGCATGCGCGCCACGGGCTTCGGCGAATACCACCCCGTTGCCAGTAATGAATCCTCCAACGGTCGGCAAAATAACCGTCGCGTCGAGATCATTTTCTTGCCCAAGCTGACTAAGCAGGAAATGAAAGTCCTTAAGGAAGCAGAAAATAATATTCAATGAAAGCCCAGTAAGTGAGCTCTAAACCCGGATTTCCCAGGCATGTCGCCATCATCATGGATGGAAATGGGCGCTGGGCACAGGCGAAGGGGCTGCCGCGTTTTGCGGGGCATCAAGCCGGTGCCAAAATGGTGCGCGAAATCGTGGAGTGTGCCGCCGAACTGGGTCTTGAGGTCCTGACGCTCTACGCCTTTAGCCATGAGAATTGGAAGCGCCCTAAAAAGGAAATCTCCCTTCTTATGAGTCTGCTCGAATATTTTCTCGAAGCGGAGTTGAAAAATCTCCTGGAGAATGACATCCGGCTACAGGCCATCGGACGCCTCGAGGCGCTTCCTCCGAAGGCGTTGTCAAAGCTTAGAAAAACTATTCAGGCAACTCGGCACAACAAAGGTCTCGTGCTCAATTTGGCGCTTAATTATGGTTCTCGCCAGGAAATTCTAGATGCCGTAAAAAGGATCGTAGCTGATCCGCCGCATGAAATCACCGAAGCAACAATATCCGGTAATCTTTATACGCGCGAGTTGCCAGATCCGGACCTTCTGATTCGCACCAGTGGCGAGATGCGCCTGAGTAATTTTCTTTTATGGCAGATCTCCTATGCCGAGATCTATATTACGGAAAAATTTTGGCCGGATTTCAAGAAGGCCGAATTCCTGAAAGCCATGGATGTTTATAAAAAAAGAGAGCGGCGCTTCGGCGCGGTCAAGGCATGAACAGCACGAATTTTTCTGCGCTGCCAAAGCGACTAGTGACCAGCCTGGTCCTTATTTCGCTCAGTGCCTTTGTGCTGTTCCGCATGAGCGCGTATTATTTTGGAGCGCTTGTTGTGTTGTTCGTCGCCGCGGCTCTTTTTGAATTTTTTACTCTTTTAAGAGAAACGAAAATGCCCAGTTTCAGGCTTTTCGGGGTCGTGATGGGTGTTGTCGTTTCCATGTCGGTTGTTTTAGAGTCCGGCGCCATACAATCCGGTGATATTCTTTTTCTTGTTCTGGGGTGCTTATTTTTATTTATTATTCAATTTTTCCGCCATAATAATTCAGAAGCGTTGGTCGGCATCTCACTGACGCTTTTTGGCATTCTTTACGTGAGCTGGTTTTTAAGTTTCGTGATACGGATACGGTTTATTCCCAACGGTATTTTCTGGGTCGCTTTTTTACTCGCGGTTACAAAATCGGCTGACATCGGGGCCTATTTTGTCGGCACACTCTTCGGACGCCATCCGCTTATTCCGCATATCAGTCCCAAAAAATCGGTTGAAGGCACATTGGGTGGCGTGGTTCTGAGCGTCGTCACGGCGCTTGCGCTTAAATCGTATATCCCTGTTGCTATGTCAACGGCCCATGTTGCGGCTATTGGATTTCTGATTGGAATTGTGGGGCAGGTGGGCGACTTATCAGAATCGCTCATGAAGCGATCTTGCAATGCCAAAGACTCAAGTTCACTTTTGCCGGGCATGGGCGGCGTCCTCGACGCGGTTGACAGCATTCTTTTCACGGCGCCTATTTTTTATTTGCACTTAAAAATATTCCTCCAATTATGAGAAAATCCGTTACGGTTCTTGGATCCACCGGATCGGTGGGTATCAATACGCTGAAAGTTATCGCTTCGTACGCAGAGCGGTTCGAAGTGAAGGGCTTGGCCGCGGGTTCTCAGACGGGGATCTTAAGAGAACAGATAGACGCGTTCCGTCCGAGCGACGTGTACGTGCTTGATGATAAAAGTGCAGCCGAGCTTTCGACGGCCTACGGTAAAAAACTGAAAGTGTGGACAGGCCAGAATGGTCTCACTCAATTTTCTTCAGCCGTGGGTTCTGATATTCTTGTAGCCGCGACCAGCGGAACGACGGCCTTGGGCAGTGTCATCGAAACCTTGGAAAAGGGCCGCAAAGTAGCGCTCGCTAATAAAGAAATACTGGTGGTTGCCGGAGCGCTGGTCATGTCCGTGCTTCGGGCTCATCCCGAGGCGCAATTGATACCCGTCGACAGCGAACACAGCGCTATTTTTCAGTGTCTCCAGGGGCAGAAGAAAGAGAGCGTTCAAAAACTCATACTCACGAGCTCCGGCGGGCCCTTGAGGGAAGTGCCGCCATCGGAATTTTTTGGGATAAGCAAAGAACGCGTCATCAATCATCCTAAATGGAAAATGGGCCCCAAAATATCAGTGGATTCGGCGACGTTGATGAACAAAGGCCTTGAAATTATTGAAGCGGCCTGGCTTTTTGACCTGCCGGTGGATAGAATAAAGGTCTTGATACATCCGGAGGCTGTGATTCATTCGATGGTGGAATTTGTGGACGCATCGGTGCTGGCTCAGCTCGGCGTAACGGACATGCGGCTCCCGATTCAATACGCTTTGACTTACCCCGAGCGTTGGCAGGCGGAGGAAGGCATGCGTGTCGATTTTGCGGGATTGGGCAAACTTACTTTTGCATTGCCGGATAGGAAAAAGTTTCCGTGTCTGGACATCGCATATGAAGCCGCAAAGTGCTCGGGCACCGCGCCCTGCGTATTAAGCGCTGCCGATGAAGTGGCGGTGCACGCGTATCTGGAAGACAAAATTTCATTTTTGGACATTCCGCGTATTATTGAAAAAGTAATGTCCAGGCATTCGCCGTTAAAAAACGTGGACTTGCGCAAGATCCAAGAGATCCATCAATGGGCCGTAGAGGAGGCAAATCGCTTATGTTTGGCACATTAGTTTTTTTGTTTGTGTTAGGGGTTCTCGTGGTCGTTCATGAATGGGGCCATTTTATCGTGGCGCGCATGGTCGGTATCCGTGTGGAGAAGTTTTCCATCGGTTTCGGACCCGTCATTTTTGGAAAAAAGAAGGGTGAGACGGAATTTGCGGTGTCGCTTCTTCCGCTCGGCGGTTTTGTGAAAATGGCCGGTGAAAGCCCTGAAGAGGCCCAAGGACATCCCTGGGAATTCCAGTCAAAACCACTTTTACAGAAATTCATGGTAGTTTTTGCGGGGCCTTTTATGAACGCCTTCCTTGCGTTTGTTATTTTTTCCATTATTTTTATGACGGGCCAACCAACCATGACAGCCAAGATAGGCAAGATCATGCCGGGGACACCCGCCCAAGCCGCAGGGTTAGCGGAAGGAGACCGTATCGAAGCTGTGGATGGCGGAAAAGTCTCCACTTGGGATGACGTGCTCACCCATGTGCACGAAGGAAGGCCTCAAATGACATTTACGGTCCAAAGAGCCGCAGGACGGCAAGACATCGTCGTCTCACCGCGTATTCAGGAAGTTAAGGATATGTTCGGTAAAACAAGGAGAGCCAGTTTTGTCGGCATCTCCCCGGCCAGCGAAATGATTTATATCAAAAGCGGTTTTTTTCAAGCGCTTAAAATGGGTTTTGAAAGAGTGTGTATGCTTACTACCATGATACTCATGTCTTTGGGCATGATGATTACCGGTGCGGTGCCGTTCAAAGATTCCATGACCGGGCCTATCGGCATTTTCTTTATGACCAAAGAAGCGGCGCACATGGGGGCCGCGTATCTTTTTTATTTCATGGGCTCGCTCAGTGTGAGTTTGTTTGTCTTGAATCTGCTTCCGATACCCGTGCTGGATGGGGGGCATGTGCTTTTTATCCTCATCGAGAAGATTAAAGGCTCACCGTTAAAGGCTATCGTAAAAGAGCGCATGACTCAAGCCGGGCTTGTGGCCCTTTTGTCGCTCATGGGCTACGTAATTTTACAAGATGTGAGCCGATTTTCCATTCTTCAAAACCTGCTCAATTTCATAAAACACAGATGATGCGATGAATATGCGATGGTCGTGCTTTTTTATTCCTACGCTTAAAGAAAATCCCGCGGAAGCGGAGATTAAAAGTCACCGACTTATGCTCCGCGCAGGACTTATCCGTAAACTCGCGAGCGGGACTTATCATTACCTCCCGCTGGGTTTAAGGGCTCTGCACAAAGCGGAAGCCATCGTGCGGGAAGAAATGGACGGGGCGGGGGCGCTTGAATTATTGCTCCCGGCACTTCACCCGGCCGAGCTTTGGAAAGAATCAGGCCGCTTTGATATTCTGGGCGAGGACATGCTGCATTTTGAGGATCGCCATGGCCGGGAGAACGTGCTGGGGCCAACGCATGAAGAGATCATTACCGATCTCATGCGCCGCGAGATCCACTCGTACCGACAGATGCCGGTGACTTTCTACCAGATCCAGACCAAATTCCGCGATGAGATGCGTCCGCGTTCGGGCGTCATCCGAAGCCGAGAATTTCTCATGAAAGATGCTTATAGTTTTCATACCGACGACAAGTCGCTCGATGCGACTTATCAGCTGATGCGTGAGACGTATAAAAAAATATTTAAGCGCGCCGGGCTTGATTTTTTTGTGGTGCAGGCTGACCCGGGTGCCATGGGAGGCTCGGGCTCGCAGGAATTTGTGCTTTTTTCAGATGCCGGTGAAGATCGTATGGTGCAGCTCGGTGCCACGGATGTCGTGATGAGCGTCGAGATGGCCGCGCGAAAATTAAAAAACCTGTCGTTTCCCAAGGGGGCGCCATCCGGCAAGGGCACCCAAGTCCTGACGCCCGGGCACTCGAGCGTTGAAAGCGTGGCTCAGTTCTTGAAGAAATCTCCAAAAGACCTGGTCAAGACCATGATCTATCAACGGCCTGATGGTACTTTCTTTGAAGTGCTGGTGCGCGGCGACCATGAAGTATCCGAATATAAATTAAAAAAAGTCGAGCCCGGTGCGTTCATGGCCTCACGCGCCGCGATTGAAAAATTGGGTTCGGCTTTCGGATTCAGCGGGCCGTTTCCTCCGAAGCAAGATGGGTATTCAGCGGGCGGCCACCCTTTAAAAATTTATGTCGATGAAGATGTTTTAGAAATGAAAAATTTTGTAACCGGCGCGAATGAACGCGACACGCATCTGACAGGCATGGAACTCGGCGACATTAAAGGTGAAGAGATTCTGGTGGGTGACTTTCGCCAGGTGGCAGAAGGCGACAAATCCCCGGAGGGACAGCCGCTTTATTTCCGCGCAGCCATTGAGCTGGGCCATATCTTCAAACTAAATTTACGTTATTCCGAACCTCTCAAAGCGCTCTATTCTGACGAATCCGGCGCTCAGAAGCCTGTGGTTATGGGCTGTTATGGCATAGGAGTCAACCGCATTTTGGCGGCGGCTATTGAACAGCATGCGGATGACAAGGGCATTGTTTGGCCGAAAAACTTAAGCCCATTCCAAGTATTGGTGACGGTGGTGGACGTAAATGATGCCCAGAGCAAGCAGATCGTAGAAGATATTTTAAGTTCTAAGTTGTTGAAGGAAAAGAAGATAGATGTTCTTGTCGATGACCGAGAAGTTACAGCCGGTATTAAATTTAACGATGCAGACCTCATTGGCATACCGCTGCGGGTTGTTCTAGGCCCTAAAAATTTGAAGAATAATAACGCCGAGCTCAAGCTTCGCAAGACCGGTCAGATAGAGACCGTGCCTGTAAACGAACTCATTCCCGCCATCCTGAGACATCTTGACATTTTAGCCTAATTTTTGTATCCTATCTCAAGGAAACATTAAGGGTTACGCAAAAAGTGGGTATGCACCCACTTTTTTTGTTAATGGAAAGATTTTTCGTTTTATGATGTTGCCGCCTGAAATTGAAAAAATAAGGCCGCAGGTCGAAGAAAAGATCCGCGAATTCGGCGCCGAGCTTGTGGCGCTGGATTATTTCCGGATGACAGGTCGATCGATTTTGCGCCTTACCGTTGATAAGAACGGTGGTGTGACACTGGAAGACTGTGCGGCCGTTAATCGTCAGATAGGTATTTTTTTTGATGGTTTGAGCGAGTTGTTTACGGGCGCTTATCTTTTGGAAGTGAATAGTCCCGGCCTTGACCGTCCGCTTAAAACGGACCGTGATTTTGAGAAAGCTCTAGGGGAGATTTTGAGAGTAACATACCAAGACGCGCTGGGGAAAACAATGACGGTGACAGGGATTTTGAAGACTTACGCTGACCGCAAGCTCGAGATGATCCTTGAGCCTAAAGGCGCAGAGCTCTTCGTGCCGGCGGCAGCTGTTCTTAAAGCAGTGCGGGACATTCGAATTTAATGCGACAGAGGAAAATATGAACGCCGAATTGATATCCGTTCTAGAAAATATTGAACGCGAAAAAGGAATCAGCCGCCAAGTGCTGGTTGAATCCATTGAGGCCGCGCTTGTGTCAGCCGCCAAGAAAGTGCTGCACGACAAGGATCGTGATGTCCAGGTGAAAATGGACATGGAGACGGGACGTATCGTCATTTTGTCCGACGGCAAAGAAATTGTATCCAATGATTTTGGGCGCATTGCCGCACAGACGGCAAAACAAGTTATTTTTCAGAAGATTCGCGAAGCCGAGCGCGACGTTATATTCAATGAATTCAATCACAAAACAGATTCCATTGTGAGCGGCACGGTGTATCGCTTCGAAAAAGGCGCGCTTCTGGTGGATCTGGGAAAAACAGAGGCGATTCTACCCAAGCGTGAACTCTCACCGCGCGACAGCTATCGCCAGGGCGACACCATCCGCGCCTATGTGCTTGAAGTCTCCAAGACCAGTAAGGGGCCTCAGATCATCTTGTCCCGTGCACACGCAGGTTTTGTCAAAAAACTTTTTGAAATGGAAGTCCCTGAGATCTCCGACGGTATGGTCGAGATCCGCTCGGTCTCGCGAGAAGCAGGCGACCGTACGAAGATTGCCGTTTGGTCCAAGAACGAGAAGATTGATTGTGTGGGTGCATGCGTGGGTGTCCGCGGCTCACGTGTGAAGGGTGTCGTAAAGGAATTGCAAGGTGAAAAAATTGATATCGTTCGCTGGAGTGAGGATGTTGAAGAGTTCATCAAGGCCGCTTTAAGTCCCGCGGAAGTTGCTTCCGTCAAAATATTAAGTCATGAGGACAAAAAATCGGAAGTAGTCGTTGCCGACGACCAGCTGTCACTGGCTATCGGAAAGAATGGGCAGAACGTGCGCCTGGCATCCAAGCTTTCAGGCTGGTCCATTGACATTCGTTCAAAGAAAGACGTAGTAAAAGAAAAACTCGATCTTTTAGGTGACAGCGATAGTGAAGCGAGTTCTGAAGTTTTAGGCGAGGCCACGGAAACAGTTGCCAAAAGCGGCCTCGAAGGCATCGAGGGCGTCGGTCCCAAAACCGCTGAGGCGTTGGCCGCGGCCGGTTATAAATCTATGGATGATCTGGCCAAGGCCACTGTAGAGGATCTGCTTAACGTAAAAGGTATCGGAAAAAAAACTGCCGAGAAGATCATTGAGGCTGTGAAAGGGAAAACCGAGTAATGTCCGAACGTGTACATGAGCTGGCAAAAGATCTAAAGCTGACTTCCAAAGAAGTATTGGATAAATTAAAGGCGCTTAAGATTACCGCGAAAAATCACATGAGCGTTTTGACGGCTGAGGACATAAAAAAGTTCAAAAGTTCTCTTTCCGCCAAAAGTAAAGCTACTCCCAGCGGAAAAACCGCCGCAAAACCAGCGTCCATTGTTCCCGAAAAACCCGCGGCCGCATCTGTTAAACCCGCGGTAGTGCCGATGAGTTCGCTAGCCAGCGTCAAAAACGAACTTTTCACGCGAAAACAGGAAATGAAAGCGGCGCAAGCTGCCCCGACCCACAAACCTATCTCGCGGTCCGAACCGCGTAAAGACACTTCGTCTTTTGTTTCACGCACCGGCATTTCAACGCCGCCAAGACCACGCGAAACGCCTCCCGGCGTTAAAAAGATTTTTAAACCGTCACCCATCGCTGAAGCGCCTGCGCATAGTTCGGCTCCGCGTACCGCGGTGCCCGCGGAACCTCCGAAGCCCAAAAAACTTGAGGTTGAGACTCCGATCACAGTAAAGGATCTCTCTGAAAAAATGTTCATCCGTTCGAGTGAGCTCATCCAAAAGCTTATTAAGAACGGTGTTTTTGCGAACATCAATCAGTCCATTAATTTTGAGATGGCCAAGAAAGTGGCGCTCGAATTTAATTATGAGCTGACTGAGCCCAAACAAGAGACCGGCAGCACGGCCACTGAGCAGATTCGCGTGCCCAAGGACACCAAAGGGCTTGTGTTCCGCGCACCTATCGTGACTTTTATGGGCCACGTTGACCACGGCAAGACGTCGCTACTGGACGCTATTCGTAAGACCAAGGTTACAGCCTCGGAAGCGGGCGGCATCACACAGCACATCGGCGCGTATGAAGTGTTTTTACCCAACGGCGCCGTCACCTTTCTCGATACACCGGGTCATGAGGCATTCACAGCCATGCGCGCACGCGGCGCAAGTGTCACGGATGTCGTTGTACTGGTGGTTGCTGCCGATGACGGGGTTATGCCTCAAACCATTGAGGCCATCGACCATGCTAAAGCGGCAGGGGTGCCGATAGTTGTAGCCATTAATAAGATTGATCTGCCATCCGCCAATCCAGAACGTGTCAAAAAAGCACTGATGGAACATAATCTGTTATCCGAAGAATGGGGCGGTAAGACTACGATGAAAGGTGTTTCGGCAAAGACAGGACAGGGCATCGACGAGCTTTTGGAATTACTGGTATTGGAATCTGATCTGCTGGAGTTGCGCGCCAATCCTTTGGTCCCTGCAAAGGGCGTCGTGGTTGAAGCGGCACTTTCCAAAGGCAGCGGTGTTCTTGCGACAGTGCTAATCCAGGACGGAACGTTGCGTGTGGGGGATATAACGATCGTTGGGAATAGTTACTGCAAGGTTCGCGCCATGATCAATGACCGCGGACAGCGTATCAAGGAAGCGCTTCCCTCGATGCCTGTTGAAATTTTGGGCCTAGATGCCGTCCCGCGGGCAGGAGATATTTTTTATGTCGTGAAAGACGAAAAAACCGCTAAAGAAATTATTGAAAAGAAGCAGCAGCAGGAGCGCGAGCGCACGGGTCCTGCGGTCACTCACATGACGCTTGAGCACCTGTATGAAGGCATCAAAGCCGGTAAGGTCGAGGAGCTAAAGCTCATCATTAAGTCCGATGTGCAGGGTTCTATCGAAGCGCTTAGAGCCACACTTGCAAAGATCCAGTCAAAGAACGTTAGGCTCAATACCATTCATGCCGGTATCGGCGATGTCACCGAATCCGATGTCATGCTCGCGGCTGCATCCGACGCGGTGCTCATTGGTTTTCATGTGTCTATTGTCGGTGCCGCTCGCGAGATTGCCGAACGCGAAGGCGTCGATATCCATTTCTATGAAATTATCTACGAAGCCAAAACAGCCATCGAAAAAGCCATGGAAGGACTGCTCCAACCTGAGATCAAGGAGCTGTTTCTTGGAATGGCAGAAGTCCGCCAAGTGTTCAAAGTCTCCAAGGCCGGTACTATTGCGGGCTGCTCCGTCCAAAAAGGAAAGATTATCCGTAACGCGGCCTGCCGCATCCTGCGCGCGGGTGCCAAGATCCATGAAGGAAAAGTAGTCTCGCTCAAGCGTTTCAAAGATGACGCGCGTGAAGTGCTGGAAGGTTTTGAATGCGGTATCGGGGTGACCAATTTTGATGAGTACCTGGTGGCTGACCGTATCGAAGTATTTGAACAGCAGAAGATTGCGAGAAAATTGGAATGATCGTTGAGTCTCACGTCTAAACCGCTCAATGGACTATGTCGCCCATAGTTACGCATAAAAGAGTTTTGTCGGGTATGCGGCCTACCGGGCCGCTGCATGTAGGGCATCTCTTGGGTGCGCTGGACAATTGGGTTAAGCTGCAACAGACACACGAATGCTTCTTTATGGTGGCGGACCTGCACGCCTTGATGGGTGAATACGAAAACCCCGTCAACATCCGCGAAAATTCTATCAAAATGGTTGAAGACTGGATCGGCGCCGGTATCGATCCTGAGAGAAGTACGCTATTCATCCAGTCCGAGATTCCTGAGCATTCGGAGCTCGCCGTGATACTGGGTATGATCACGCCGCTGGGATGGCTGGAGCGTAATCCGACCTACAAAGAACAGTTGCGCGAGATTACGGGACGCGACCTGACGACCTACGGGTTCTTGGGGTATCCGGTCCTGCAGGCGGCAGACATTTTATTATACAAGGCTCACGTTGTTCCAGTAGGCGAAGACCAGCTGGCGCATCTTGAACTCACGCGCGAGATCGTAAGACGGTTTAAATTTCTTTACAAGAAAGACATATTTCCTGAGCCTTTAGGGATAATGACGAAAGAAGCGCGCATTCTCGGGACCGACCGCCGCAAGATGTCGAAGAGCTACGGCAACGCGATCGATTTGTCAGATTCTGCGGAGAACATTCGGAAAAAGACCGTCTCGATGATCACGGATCCTGCGCGGCTCAAGGTGACGGACCCCGGCCACCCGGAAGCGTGCAATGTTTTTTCATATTACCGTATTTTTACGGACGAAACCAAAGTAAATGCGGTGCGTGACTGGTGCACCGGCGCAAAAAAAGGCTGTATCGATTGTAAAAAAGAGATGGCTGAAACGCTCACCAAACGCCTGGAACCATTTCGTTCCGGCGATCCGGTCGCGCGACGCGCTGAAGCGGAAGTTGCTTTAAAAAAAGGCCGTGAGCGAGCAAGTGTCGTTGCAAGACAGACGCTCAAGGAAGTGAAGGAGCTTTTGCATCTATGACTTATAAAGTCCGCCTCAAAATTTTTGAAGGACCCCTCGACCTTCTTTTGTATCTTATTAAGAAGGACGAACTGGATATTTATAATATCCCTATCACGCATATTACGCAGCAATACCTGGAATACTTGAATCTTATGGAGACGATGGATCTAGACATCGCAGGAGAATTTCTTGTGATGGCCGCCACACTCATGCACATCAAATCCAAGACGCTCTTACCGCCGGATCCTGAAGAGCCTCAGGAAGAGGCGGATCCTCGAGCCGACCTGGTGAAAAGACTTTTGGAATATAAAGCGTTCAAAGAAGCCGCCGAAAAGATGCGCGCGTTCGAGGACGACCGCAGCGGTATTTTTACCCGTTTTGCCGAGATACCCGATGGCATTGAAGATAGCGATCTGTTCATGGAAGTGACCCTTTTTGATGTTTTGACCGCGTTTTCAAAAATCCTGAGGAATCTGCCAAAAGGCAGCGTGCATGAAGTCGTGCGCGAAGAGTATTCGGTGGCCGATAAAGTACATGAGATTGTGCACCGTCTTACTCGCGACGGTATGGTGCGTTTTAGCGAGCTTTTTCGCATGGCCCGCACGAAAGACGAAGCCATCACGACGTTTTTAGCCATTTTAGAACTCGTGAGGCTCAAGGAAGTCTCTGTCGCGCAGGGTGAGTATTTCGGCGAAATTGAGATCCAAAGACGCTTGCGGCCGGTGGTGCACAATATTAAGAAAGAGGAAGAGGGTAATGAAGGAAATTAATTACATTGTAGAGGCCGTCCTTTTTGCAAGTGACAAGCCGCTCGCGGCTCAGGAGATCCGAGAAGCTTTCGAGGAAGCCGTTTCGATCGAGGACGTGAAGTCCAGCTTGGAAGCATTGAGACAAGAATACGCCGCATCCAACCGTGGATTTATTTTAAAAGAAATAGCGGGCGGCTATCAATTTATGACCCATTCTGATTTGGCGCCGTATCTTAAACGCTTCTATAAGTCTCGCGAGAAAAAGAAATTATCGCAGGCGGGCCTGGAAACGCTCGCTATTATCGCTTATAGACAGCCCGTTACGCGCGCAGATATCGAGATCGTGCGCGGTGTCAATAGTGATGGCGCGCTGCGCACTCTGCTTGAAAGGAACATGGTCAAGATGGTCGGCAAGAAGGACGTGCCCGGCCACCCCATGATGTACGGTACGACCAAAGAATTCCTAGACCATTTTGGAATCAATTCGCTTCAGGAGTTACCCGCGCTCACGGAGTTTTCTGAAAAAGATATCCCGGCGCACTTACTGCCGCCGGAGATGAGACCGGTAAATATGGCAGATAATTTAAATGGAGTATCAGAAGACAGTAGTCAGAGAACAGGTGACAGATGAATGTAGACAACGTCAGAAAAAAAATTGATGCATTGGATTCTAAGATCATTGCGTTGCTTAATGCGCGAGCCGAGGCGTCTAAAGAGATCGGCCAGATCAAGATGCGCGAAGGTCACGGTATTTATGCGCCGCACCGAGAAAAGGAAGTGCTGGACCGCTTAAAGAAACTTTGCAAAGACCCGCTTTCACCCGCTGCCATCGAAGCGATCTATAGCGAAATCATGTCCTTTTCCATTAGTCTTGAAAAAAAAGTTAAAATTTCATACCTTGGTCCGCCCATCACCTATACGCACCAGGCTGCAATGAAAAAATTCGGCTCTTCGGTGGATTATGCGCCTTGCGCCAATATTTCAGATGTATTTGCCGACGTCGAACAGGGTAGGAGTGACTACGGCGTCGTGCCGGTGGAGAATTCGACGGAAGGTGCCGTCAACCACACGCTGGACCTCTTTATTCAGTCACCTTTAAAAATTTATGCCGAGATATTTCTACCTATCCATCTTTCTGTCATGGCCCAAGGTGTGTCACTGAAGGATGTGACGCAGGTGTATTCCAAGCGCGAAGTTTTTGGACAATGTCGCCAGTGGCTTGAATCCCATTTACACGGAGTGGACCTTATTGATACGGCCTCTACTGCGGAAGCGGCCCAAATCGCCGCCAATAACTCGAATCGTGAAGGCATCGCATGCATCGCGAGCTCGATTGCCGCCAAAGAATACGGCCTTAAAATTCTGGGCGCTTCTATTGAGGACAACCCTAATAATACGACACGTTTTATCGTGATCTCGCGCAGCGATGCTAAGCCCACAAAGAACGACCGCACCTCTATCGTGTTCGAATTAAAAGACCGCGTCGGAGCGTTGCACGACAGTCTTGTGCCTTTCAAAAAGTCTAAGATCAATCTCACCAAGATCGAATCGCGGCCTTCCAAGAAAAAAGTTTGGAGCTACTTTTTCTTCGTTGATTTCAAGGGCCACTATCATGAGCCTCGTATTCAGCGCGCGCTGAAACTGCTCGAACAGAA
>JAHFFI010000148.1 GCA_023248025.1 Candidatus Omnitrophota bacterium | reverse complement strand
ACCTGATCGAGGCATTTAAGGCTACGCTTGAAGAAGCCGTCAGCGCCGACATTCTTGTTCATGTGCTGGATGCCAGCCGCAGCGATAAACAATTTCTTTATGACTCGGTGAATGGGGTCTTGGAAGGTCTGGGAGTGGATATCGCCAAACCCATGCTTGTGCTCAATAAAACAGACCTTTTGGCGCCGTCGGCTATGACCCAGCTAAGAGATCATGCGGTTTGGAGACAAGGCTTTGCCGTATCGGCGTTGACGGGAGCAGGCGCCTTACCTTTTTTAAAAATGCTCTCACAGACGCTGGGCGCCTCGTGGCTGGAAAAGGTGATATTTATTCCCAAAGAAGAGTTGGGCTTGGCGCACCACCTCTACGAAAATGCCCAGGTGCTCAAAAGAGAGGATCTGGCGAACGGATCCCGATTCCGTGTCCGAATGCCCGCCCAGCTTGACTGGGAGCTTAAAAAGAAGCGTTAGTCGCTTGACAAAATATTCGATTATGATAGGATGAAGCTACTAGCACTCATGTAAGAAGAGTGCTAATAAAGGACTCGAGAGAATAGATGCCTAAAAAACTTAATCGTGAAGACACGATATTCGGGATAATCATCCGGGCGTACGTGGAGACTGCCGAACCCGTAGGGTCACGGACTATTTCACGTCATTTTGATGTAGGTCTTTCGCCCGCATCGATACGCAACGTCATGGCCGATCTCGAAGATCAGGGACTTTTGAAACAGCCCCATACTTCCGCCGGGCGTGTGCCGACGGACAAAGGCTACCGCTATTATGTCGACCGGCTGATGGAGCCGGAAGAGCTTTCCGAAAAAGAAAAAAGATACATCTCCTCTGAATTTTCCAAAGAGCGCGATGTGGAGGGAGTGCTTGAGTGCGCCTCCAAAGTGATTTCGGAGATCACGCAGAATGCAGCGCTAATTTACGTCAAAAATTTGAAACGTATCTCATTTTTAAGCTATCTTCTGGAAGATCTCGTGCGTGAAGCCGAGCGCCTCAACCATCTTTTGGAAGAGCAGCCGGAGCTTTTTATAGAAGGCGCTTTCCGCATACTGGGGCAGCCGGAATTTCAGAACGCATCCAAAATGCGGACACTTTTACAGGAATTTGAGGAAAAATATTATTTTCTCGAAGTATTTCTCAAAGATCTGGAAGAGAGCGGTGTTCATATTCATATCGGCAGCGAGAACGGCCGGGTGGGCCTGGGCGACGTGACGCTGATCGTAAAAGATTGTTATTGGGGTCAGACCCCTATAGGAAGTGTGGCGGTAGCGGGTCCTACGCGCATGCATTATCCGAAGAACATGGCGGTATTGAATTACGTCGCGGACAGCGTCAGCGAATGCATGAAAGGTTTTTAAAATGGACGAAAAGGTCGAAGAAACGAAACAGGAAGACCTGAAAGAGCAGCTTTTGAGGCTTCGCGCCGATTTCGAAAATGCAAAAAAGCGTCTCGAAAGAGAAAAATACGAAGCCATCAAATACGCGAATGAAAGCATGCTTCAGGAGATTCTGCCTATTGTCGACAACCTCGACCGGGCCATGACGAGTATTGACCAGGGGCATGCGCTTGAAAAAGTAAAAGAGGGTTTAAAGATAGCGCAGTCCGAGCTTCATGCGGTGCTTGAAGCGCACGGCGTGGAGATCATTAAAAGTGTACCCGGACAAAAATTTGATCCAACGCTCCACGAAGCGGTCGCAGTCGTGGAAACGGAAGACCCGAAAGACGGACACATTGTGGATGAATTGCAAAAAGGATATTTACTCAACGGCCGTCTGGTGCGGCCAAGCCGCGTAAGAGTGGCGCAAAAAACTAGCGTATAGAGATAGCGTACACGCTATCTGCTAAATATTAAGGAGAAACTAAAATGGCAACAGAAAAAGTAATAGGTATAGATTTAGGAACAACCAACTCATGCGTGTCCGTGATGGAGGGCGGCGAGCCCGTCGTTATCGCGAATGCGGAAGGGACACGAACAACGCCGTCCGTCGTAGGTTTTACGAAGTCGGGCGAGCGTCTCGTAGGACAAGCCGCAAAACGGCAAGCTATCACTAATCCGGAAAACACGGTATTTTCTATCAAGCGTTTCATGGGCCGACACCATAACGAAGTGGTGGAAGAAGAGAAGCGCGTCCCTTACAAAATAGCGGAGGGTAAGGGCGGAGAAGTGCGAGTACGCGTTCAGGATAAAGAGCATACGCCGCAGGAGATTTCCGCTATTATTCTGCAGAAAATGAAGCAGACCGCCGAAGATTATTTGGGACAAAAGGTCACAAAGGCGGTCATAACAGTGCCGGCCTATTTCAATGATGCTCAGCGCCAGGCCACGAAGGACGCGGGCCGCATTGCGGGCCTCGACGTGCTCCGTATTATCAACGAGCCGACGGCTGCAGCGCTAGCCTACGGCCTCGATAAAAAGAAAAATGAAAAGATCGTTGTGTATGACTTGGGCGGAGGCACGTTCGATGTCTCGATTCTCGAGATCGGCGATGGCGTTTTCGAAGTGCGCTCGACCAATGGTGATACGCATCTGGGCGGCGATGATTTTGACCAAAAGATCATCGACTGGCTGGCCGACGAATTCAAAAAACAGCAGGGTATAGACCTTCGTAAGGACCGCATGGCGCTTCAGCGTCTGAAAGAAGCGGGCGAAAAAGCCAAGTGCGAGCTTTCATCCAACATGCAGACCGAGAT
>JAHFFI010000057.1 GCA_023248025.1 Candidatus Omnitrophota bacterium | reverse complement strand
ATAGTATTGCCCGCCAGTCTATCGTGGCGAGCGTAGCCCGAAATTTTTATGAGAACGGTTTTAATTTTTCTTATCCGGAGATCAATGAGAACGGCCGTGGACCATACCTTTACAATGCCGAGATGCCTTTTTATTCTTATGCCATGGCGCTGGGTTATAAAATGATGGGCGGAGTGAAAGAAGGTGCGGCCCGCGCGGTCTCGGTGGGGTTTTCACTTTTGACGTTATTATTTGTCTATTTATCGGCGAAGCGAATTTTTTTGAAAGAAACATCTGCGTTAGTCGCGCTTCTGTTCATTTCTTTTTCGCCGCTTTATCTGGCTATCAGTCGTTCTATCCAACCAGAATCCGCTTTCTTGGCGGGATTGATGGGTGCGCTCTATTTTTTTCAGCGTTATCTCGATAAAGAAGAGCTTTTAAGTTTCTGGCTTTCAGCTATCTTTTTATCGTTTGCCGTAGCTACCAAATTTTTTAATGCGTATCTTTTGGTACTTATCGTTTATATGGCTTGGCGAGCAAAGGGTTTTTCAATCTTTTGCGACTTAAAGAACTATTTGTACATCATCGTCGTCTGTTTATCGTTTGTTTGGTACTGGTATATGTGGAAGTTGGGACTGGAGATGAACCTGGCTTATTATCCCTACCGTTATTTAGGGAACAAAGCCGGAGCGGCAACGAGTGCCGCCGAAATTATTTTATTTTGGCCGGCAATTATTCAATGCCTAAAAATATTTTTTATCCATATTTTGACGCCGGTAGGCAGTATTTTATTCTTCGCCGGTTTTTTAAAGAAACCGAAGCGGGAAGAGGATACATTTTTAGTTGTATGGTTTGTTATTACATTGGTGACTCTTATCGTTGGTTGGAAAACCGTGGCCCAGCATTCTTATTATCAAATCCCGCTCGTCCTGCCCGCTGCTTTTTTTGTCGCGAGGGGATATGAGGCCCTGAGATTGGACAGAAAAAGTATAGTGGCTACACTGGTTCTGGCGGCAGGTGTCTTTTGCGCTTCTTATTTTTACAAAGGGCTCTATTTTATACCGGAAAGACGCATGGCTATCATCCGAGCGGGAGAAGAGACGGATAGGCTTATTCCAAAAACAAGCCTTCTTGTAGCGTCCCATGAAACCAGTGCCATTCAGCTATATTACGCGCATAGGCGTGGCTGGCAATTCAGCCTCATTGGCCGCGGATCCGAAGCGCTTATTAAGGAGCTTGAAGCACACCGTCGGGAGGGGGCAGAATTTTTCCTGGCCACGGCTCTAGACGATCTGAAGAAAGTGTCTGGTTTTGAAAATTATCTTAGAAGGCAGTACAAGGTCCTAAAAGAAACCGTTGATTTTGTTCTGTTTGATTTACGCGCGTAACTAAAGTATAGTGGAAAGCATGTTTAAGTTTATTGTTTTTGGTTATTTAGATCCGGGTTCTGGAAGTCTTGTGCTGCAGGTCATTATCGGGGGTCTAGCGGCCTTTTTCTTTGCTTTGAAGACTTATTGGACTGGAATCAAGAAATTTTTCATGGGTAAAAAGGGCGAAGAAAAAAAGCCGTGAAAGGGCCCGAAGCGCTCGGAGCTTCGTTCCGTGACCCCGCAGGCTTCGTTTTCCGCGAGAACGGAGTCGTGAAGCGCGCAGTCACCGAATATGGTAAGGCTAACTACGAACTGCTGATGAGTTCCGGTCTTTACCAAAGTCTTGTTGCCCAAAAAAAACTTGTCTCGCACGAGACTGCACCCGGAAATCTTTCCGCGTTATATAAAGTCCTGGTCCCCGAGCAGATACCTGTCATTACCTATCCCTACGAGTGGAGTTTTTCACAACTTAAAGACGCCGCCATTCTGACGCTCGAGATAGAGCTTGAAGCACTGAAAAATAGCCTCTCGCTCAAGGATGCAACGCCTTTCAACATCCAATTTTTGAACGGCCGGCCCATTTTTTTAGATACGCTCTCGTTTGAGAAGTACGAAGACAAACCGTGGGCGGGGTATAAGCAATTTTGCGAATTTTTTTTGGCACCATTAGTACTCATGTCCCGCATAAAACCCGATTTTAACCGCTATTTGGCCGTGGACATGGCGGGAATTTCACTTGAATTTACAAGCCGTCTTCTCCCGCGTTCAACCTTTTTTAATTTTGGGTTTTTATCGCATATTCATCTTCATGCGGCAAGCCAGGCCAAATATGACAATGCGGCCAAGCAAAACCCCGAGATGAGTAAAAAGATCGCGTCGCTTCGGGTATCCAAGATGTCGAGATCGGGTCTCGTGGATAACCTGCTTTCAACGATCAAATCGCTTAAGATTGAGAAAAAGAGAACAAGTTTCGGAAGCTACTACGCAACCTGTGACCATTATTCCAGCGAAGCAGATAATTTCAAACAGGAACAGATTAAAAAATGGACGGCCTCATCGTCCGTTGCCCAAGTTCTTGACCTCGGCGGCAATAATGGGAAATATTCTCGGATATTCACAGAAAAGGGGATAGCCGCCGTGTGTGTGGATGCCGACCCTTATTGCGTTGATGAAAATTATCTTTTGTCTCAAAAGAATGCCGACCAGTGTATGTTGCCTTTATTGATAGATCTTTCCAATCTCACGCCGGCGCTTGGGTGGATGGGGCAGGAGCGGATGTCATTGCTTGAACGCGTGAAACCGAACCTGGTCCTGTCTCTGGCGCTTATCCATCATTTGAGGATCACAGCGGGAATATCGATGGCGCGCCTTGCTGATTTTTTCGCTCAGTGGAAGTCAGCGCTTGTAATCGAATTCGTGCCTAAAGAAGATATCAAAGTAAAAGAGCTTCTGGCCGTGCGTAAGGATATTTTTACGGACTATTCGGAAAGTGATTTTGAGCGGGAATTTGGCCGTCATTTTAATGCACGCGAAAAAGCCCGTATCCCCGGCACCGAACGGACGTTGTATTATTTTTTCCCTCGGGCTTCATGAGCACGGTTCTAGCCTCTTTCTTTCTAGTTTCAAATTTCTTGCACGAAAATTCCTACCCGCTTGGTCGCCCTGAGGCTCTTATTCTTTGGGTACTTATCGAGCTTTTCTTCGCATTCGTGCGGTTTTTAGCAAATAAAATAAAGTTACCATGGCTGTTCTCGGCATTTTTAATTGTAGTTATTCTGGATTATATTTTGGGGGCAGCCAGTTTCTCACCACGTTTGGGATGGCAGCTGCCGCTTATTCTTAGCGCTATTTTTTTTCTGACCACCTGCTATCTTTTACGGAAAAATGTAGAAAAATTTATTCTCATAGGTATTTCTACGGCGCTCGCAGCGGGACTCGTATCGAACGCACTTCATCCGGTTGAACTTTATCATTCTAGACGCAGCGTGGCCGCGGCGATAGATCATTCAGAGAAGGGAAATGTATATATTCTTATTTTGGACGAGCACATCGGACTGCAAGGCCTAGCTATGGCATCAGAAACAGGAAAATCAGCTGCACAGCGCATTGCGGACGGGTATAAAAAGCGAGGCTTCGAGGTTTACTCCAACGCGTTCTCCAATTTTTATGCGACGCTAGATTCCATCCCGTCACTGCTCAACGCCAGAGTTTCGCCCCGAAGCGTATTTCTAAGGAAAAAAAGTCTTGTCACTAATAGGTTGCTCGAGAAGTTTCACAGAGATGGTTTCTCCGCCCATATTTACCAAAACACGCATTTAAATTACGCAGACCCATCATTTTTCACACCGGAATCGTTGTTTGAGTATAAAGAAAATTCAGTCGGGTATATGGCTCACCTAGCGGTGCCTCTCCGGAAACGTGTGTATGTACTTCTCAACAATTTTATCGAGAGCGGGAAGAGCACGGTTTTAAAACGTGTTTGGCGAAAGAGCTTTGTTGCGCCAGAAAACGCGCAAAGTTACATGCTTGCGGCATCGGCGACTCCGCGAGTTTTCCGTGCTATAGAGGATGACGCCTTGGGGGCGAAAAGAGACTCCATTTTTTTAGCTCATTTTTTAATGCCTCATTCCGATTACCTTTATGATGCGAACGGAAAATTAAACGACGTTTCCGATTGGGAGCCTTGTTACGGTGAAGCGTTCAGTGACGGAGGACAGAGGCTCAATACGGACAAGACTCGCGAACGTAAATATGGGCTTTACGTCGGACAAATCCAATATCTGCATTCGCTTCTGGAAAGTTTTTTTCAGTTTTTAGATCAGAACGGCCTTTATGACGACGCCACTATTATTGTTTTGAGCGACCACGGCTCCAGGATTTTACGCTATCCGCTTGATATTCGGAACAAGGAGTCTATTGAGGAAGAAGACTTATATGACGGTTACAATGCTTTTTTTGCAGTTAAAAAGCCGCGGGCTACTTCTGGTCAGATTATTACGGCGCCCTTCTCCTTAGTAGAACTCTTTTCAAAGGAAGCGGGCTTGACTCTTGAAATGGACTCTATGGATAAAAAAGATCGATTATATATGCAATCTATTGAAAATACTGATGTTAAGAATTATCACGTACGACCAGTAATGACATCTATTGACATTCAATGACATCTAGTGATATATTATGTACATTATTCTTGAATAGAGAGGTTCATGGAAATTAAAGAAAACGAAGTTTACACGCCCGAAGAGACTCAAGCCATCCTTAAGGTAAGCGCTAGTACGCTCACCCGTATGATTAAAAAGGGTTTCATTCGGGCGGCCAGGGTCGGCAAGCAATACCGAATCATGGGAAAAGAGCTTTTGCGTGTTTTATCCCCCGAACTGGAAGACAAGGTGGGCAAAGCGTACAACAAAGCTAGGACCTGGCTACATGAGGACGTCGATGAGGGCAAATAAATTTGGGTCGATGGTGAACGGCAGAGTCATTCTCGTCACCGGAGGGACGGGCTCATTTGGAAAGAAGTTCATAAAAATGACGCTGACGCATTTTCGTCCGAGAAAAATCATCGTATTTTCCCGCGACGAGATGAAACAGTGGGACATGCGCACGGAATTTGAGTCTCTGGATAAACGAGGAACACTGAGATATTTCATAGGCGATGTCCGCGATCTGGCGCGTCTCGAACTCGCGTTCAGCGGCGTCGATTATGTGGTGCATGCGGCTGCTACTAAAATCGTACCAACTGCGGAATACAACCCTTTCGAAGCCGTAAAAACTAACATATTAGGCGCAATGAACATCATTACCGCCGCGATCGCACAAAAAGTCAAAAGAGTCGTTGCGCTCAGCACGGACAAGGCCTGCAACCCGATCAACTTATACGGGGCGACGAAGTTATGCGCAGATAAATTATTCATCGCCGGGAATGCGTATACAAGCAAGAACGATGTCCGTTTTGCGATCGTGCGCTACGGCAATGTGATGGGCAGTCGCGGCTCAATGATTCCTTTCTTCATAGAAATGGCCAAAAAGGGTGAGATTCCGATAACCGACGTGCGTATGACGCGTTTCATGATTACGCTTAAGCAGGCGGTGGGCCTGGTTTGGGAGTCCATGACGGATTGCGTGGGTGGTGAAATTTACGTCCCGAAGATCCCTTCCGTGAAAGTAGTTGACGTCGCAAAAGCCGTTTCATCCAGTGCCAAGCTGAAAGTGATCGGAATACGCCCCGGTGAGAAACTGCACGAACTCCTGATTGGAGAGGACGATTCGCGCTGTACCTATGAATACGGAAATCATTATAAAATTCTGCCAATGATTTATGATTGGCATGAGAGCGTTAAACGAATCGGTAAAGGCAAAAAATGCCAGGATGGTTTTGTGTACGCCAGCAACACGAACGTTTCATGGATCAAGGCGGAACAATTAAAAAAATGGTTTGCACATGAGCGTTCAGAAAATAATTCCCTACGGTCGTCACTCGATTAACTCGGAGGATATACGCTCTGTCGTCCGCGTTCTGCGTTCAGATTGGATTACTCAGGGCAAAACGGTTGCAAAATTTGAGGGTGAGCTTGCGCGCTGTTGCGGGGCACATTTTGCCGTGGCTGTTTCCTCTGGCACCGCGGCCCTTCATTTAGCGTCTCAGGTGCTGGGGCTTCCGCCCAAAGCCGAAATAATCACGAGCCCTATCACATTTTTAGCGACTTCAAACGCGGTTTACTATGTGGGCGGTAAGCCCATTTTCTGCGACATCGAGCCGGACACGTTTAATCTTTCGCCAGACGAAGTTAGCAAAAAAATATCGCAGAAAACACGGGCGATTTACCCAGTGCATTTTGCCGGGTTACCCTGTCACATGAAGGCAATTCATTCGATCGCCCGCAAAAAGGGGCTGTTTGTGGTGGAAGACGCAAGCCATGCGCTGGGGGCTAAATATCGCGTGGACGGAAAATGGGTGAATGTCGGCGCCTGCCGTCATTCTGACATGGCGGTTTTTAGTTTTCATGCCGTGAAGACTATCACGACGGGAGAAGGTGGAGCGGTGCTAACCAACAACCGCCATTTTTACGATCAATTACGTGTCTTGCGAAGCCATGGTATTCACCGATCGGAAGCGATTAGCCGCCGTAGCGGCTCCTGGTATTACGAAATGCGCGGTCTCGGTTTTAATTACCGTTTGACGGATATTCAAGCCGCGCTGGGACTTTCACAACTCAAGCGCCTGCCACAATTCATCGCGCGTCGTCGTGAAATAGCTTCGCTTTATTGCCGTTTTCTTAAAAATATTGACGCGATAAGTCTTCCCAGAGAGCCCGAGGGGTTTTATCATGCGTATCATCTTTTTGTCCTGAGTGTTAATTTTACAAAATTAAAAAAGTCCCGAACTGAGTTCATGAAAGCGCTTGCTGCGCGCGGCATCGGCACGCAGGTTCACTACATTCCGGTTTATAAGCAGCCCTACTACCGCAAAAAAGGAGCGGACCGCTCGTGTCCCGAGGCCGAGCGTTATTATGCCGCGGCTTTATCACTGCCTATTTTTCCATCCTTGTCGAACGCTCAGGTCAGAAAGACTGCCGATGCGGTGAAAGCGCTGTGTTTGAGATGAAATTTTTAGCTTTTATCCAGGCCCGAATGGGCTCGAGCAGACTCTCCGGAAAAGTTTTAAAAAAGCTGGGCAATGAACGGGTTTTGGACTGGTGTGTGAAGCGCGCCTCGCAGGCCAGGTATGTTTCTAAAGTTGTGGTGCTGATTCCGAACTGTGTGAAAGACGACGTGCTTTATCGCTATTGCTGCAAGCGTCGTTATACTGTATTCAGGGGCGATGAGCGGGATGTTCTCGGCCGTTTTTATGAAGCCTCCAAACAGCACCCTGCTCCTTATTATGCCCGGCTCACTGCGGATTCACCGCTAGTCGATCCAGCGCTCTTGGACGAACTTTTTACGTTTTTTTTGAAACAACGCTGTGCTTTTGCGGGCGTGGATCTCAACACGGTGCCCCTGGGCGTGGCAGGCGAAATCTTCACGGCTGCCGCGCTTCGAGTTGCTGCGCGCACGGCAATTGCCGCCGCGCATCGCGAGCACGTCACCAAGTATCTGTACGAAAACCCGGAGCGCTTTAGAACGGCACGACTGAGAACGCGCGCTTATCCTCGACCCTTTTACCGCCTCACGCTTGACACGAAAGAAGACCTAGGTTTTCTTAAACGCCTGCAAAAACAAATACCGATGGACGTATCCACATCTGTTGGGACCATTACACGCTTTCTGGACCGGCACCCAGAATTCGTTTCCTCGCATTTTGAAAAAAAACTTTCCAGAAAAATTAATACTCCTGTGCAGGAGCTTTTTCGATGGACGCATGCGTCACACATGCGAGGAACGGGACACAGCCGGCGTTCGCAGGAAGTGGCCGAGCAACTCGTCAACAACCCTTATGGCATCTCTATGAAAGAGCGTCTGTTTCATGACTGCCAGCGGCTCGAGGAGACCGTCGCACAAAGCCGAGGAGGTATTTTACTAGCGGATCTTCCGCACTATCCGGAAGCCGTATTTGCCAAAATCAGACGCAGGAACCCGAGCCTGTTCATCAGTATTTTTGACTGCAAAACACCTCTGCGAGAAAAACTATTTAACCTGCATTTCCGTTTGATGGGCCTAGAAACGGATAACACGAATTTGTCAAAAATAAAAACGGGACTGCAATTTGCAATCGTTAAAAAAGATTTATTACCGTATCGCCGCAGGTATAAAGTACGCCCGCGCGTGACGTCGGTGCTCATTTGTTTCGGCGGGAGTGATCCGTCCGATCATACGCTTCGCGTTATCGAAGATTTGTCCGGACTAAGACTCAGTATTCGCGTCACGATTCTCACCGGTCCGCTGTACCGGCGGATTTCGACTTTGTACAATCTTATCGCAGAAAAAAAATGGCTGTATAAGCCGCGCGTATTTCGGAACGTTGCGCATATCGGTAATTTTATGCGCCGCGCTGATTGGCTATTTTGTGGTGGAGGTGGCACATTGCTTGAAGCGCTTTACCTGGGTTTACCTGCCTGCGTATATCCCCAGAACCAGGCTGAAAGCAAATTTTTTGCTTATTTTCAAAAAGACAAGGCGGCTCTGGCATATCCCGGTGCGCACGGGCTATGGAAGGTTCTGAAAAGCTCCGCGCGTGAAAGACGCGGTTTTTCAGAACGTGGAAAACTGCTGGTAGACGGTCAGGGCGTCAACCGGATTGCCAATATTATTCTCAACGAATCATTTGCGGGAGTGCGTTGATGAATGGGTCGCTGTTGTTCATAGGAGCAGGAGAATACCAGCTTCCTGCGATAAAAAAAGCGAAGGGAATGGGTCTTCGCGTTTTGGCTGTTGAC
>JAHFFI010000056.1 GCA_023248025.1 Candidatus Omnitrophota bacterium | reverse complement strand
ATTAGCGAATGGTCTAGGACCCCGGAAGTGGTCCTTTGGGGCGCGTTTGAGATTGGCGAGCCATGGAAACCTACTCTTACACACGAGCCAATCTCAACCGAGCGAAAGATTTCCTCGGAGGGGAAATCCGAGCGTCGACCCCAAGGACCACTTCCGGGGTCCGGGACCTGGCGGAGAGTATTCTTTGGGGAGCTGGGAGACTATCCGGGCGGATTATCTTCTTCTGAGGAAGCAGTCTTTGTATTTGGCGGCAAAGAGGGCTAGGTCTTTTTTGGCCTCCTCTTTGTTGGTGTATTGGCCCAAGCAAACAATGAAATAATCTCCGTGGGGGACGAGCGTGGCGTAATAGCCTTTCGAACGGAAATAAGCGACTTCCTTCTCACCCAACTCTTTTTGCTTGTAAGTAACGAGCTGGATGGTGTAAGGCTTGCTGAGGTCCGATACAAAGGAATTTTTTTTGGGGGCCGCCGCAAGCGGTGTTTTGATCACCGGCGGCAGCGTCTTTTTGGGTAGCGAAATAACAAACGGTTTGGCCGCTGGAACACTTATCATCGGCTGGGTTCGTGGACTGACGGCTGTCTGCGGCACGGTGGGAGCAATGGTTGAGGCAATAGACTTACCCCTCAGGACACCCATAAAAAATGAAAAACAGCACAACAGTATCAGGCCTATACCCGCCAATAGAATCTGTTCTATCGTAAGACTCATCAAGATCGGCTTTTGAGGCTTGGCGATGCCCGGCAACCGGTCACCGCGTGATGGCTGGCTCGGAGTAAATTCAGTAAACAGTTCTTGCTGGTACTGTGGAATTTTTGTGTCAGGCATGACCGATATTATATCAGTTTCATGCCCAAGACGCTTGGAAAAAGGGGCCCGTCGCACCCTCGACCTTAAAAATGTTGCCGCCGAATGTGATACGAACGGCTCTCCACCCTTCCCTGCGCTTGATCATGCGTGAACGGATCTGTTTGGGGAGCTTCTCAAAAGTGGCGTTCGGAACCGCAATTAGTAGATTGGCTCGCATCAGTTTTTTTTCTTTAAATCGAACTCCGCCCATCACCCAAATTGCTTCCGAGTAAAACTTTAAGATACGAAGACTCGTTCCGGACTCGGTGCGTGTCGTGACAAACTTCATTTCGCTCAAATAGATCGGATCATTGAAAATATACTGTGACACCCATGAAACGATAGGCAGTTTTTTATAAAAGGCCTCGAGAATAGCAACATTTTTGAAAGAATAAACTGCGATTCGCGGATGATCCATTCGGGAAAGAAATCCATAAAAATTAATTTGCCCCGGCCCCGACGCCATGAGTGTCCCCCGGTCCCGTGAGCTAACCGTCATGGTATCGAAATGAAGGCGATTCCAATTTTCAAAGTGAGCTGCGACTACCGATACGGGCTTTTCCAGCTCCCGAGTCAACAGTTCCGAGATTGCTTTGTCCAACCCGCGTTGAAAAAATACACGGTATTGCAGGCTGACAGCCGCGAGCGACAGGGTGAGCGTAAAAAGCAGCAGAAGTTTACGCGGTTTGGAGCGCAGCGATCGTATCGGTTTTGAAGACACAGTGGGAGATCAGCGTGATTTATTGAAAAGATTTTGAACGGATTTATCTTTTGAAACTTTAACGAAAATCTCGACAATGCGGGGATCGAATTGAGTGCCGCTGTTCCGGGATATTTCTTCGATAGCCTCCTGAAAAGAAGCCTTATTCCGGTAGGGGCGACCCATCACGATCGCTTCGAACGCATTTATCGTTGCGAGAATACGAGCCCCGATCGGTATTTTCTCGCCCTTTAATCCCTTGGGATAACCGGTGCCGTCAAATTTTTCGCGGGAATATAAAATAATGGGCACCACTGGCTTAAGCGTTTCAAAGGATTGGACCATCTTGGCACCTTCAATGGTGTGACCTTTTAATAATTTCATTTCTCTGCCTGTTAATTTTGTGGATTTTTTTAGGATCTCGTCTGGAATACCGATCTTGGCCGTGTCCTTTAAAAGTGTTGCGTAATGCAGCGCCTGGATATCCTGCTCGCTTAGTTTTAGCTCTTCGGCGATCTTAAGCGCTATCGGCAAACAAACTTCCACAGACTTGGCCGAGTTTGGAATACGGGTACCCAAAATAACCGCCAGAGACTGTATAGTGGAAAGCGTTACTTTTTTCTGTTCTTCGTAAAGCTGTGAGTTCTTTATGGCGATAACGGCCTCTTCGGCTAGCGTCGTTAGTATCTCCTGATCGAAATAAGTGAAACCCTTTTTGTCTTTTTTATGCGAAACGGTCATTACACCAACGACGTCCTCATCGATAAGCGGAATACAAATAAGTTTTTTTCTTAATATAATGGACGCTTTTTTTGCGACCTTCCCTTCCGTGCCCGAACCAAAACTCATCCGAATGTTTTTGTCTGCATGTTTGGGATAACCCACCATCGCGCGGCATACGATAAACGGCTTGGATGTTTTTTTTGAATTTTCATCCACGAGATAGATAGCGCAGCGATTGGCTTTTACAACCTGAGCCGTTAAATGCGTAAGACGCGATACCAGCTCATCCATATTGAGTGTTGAATTGATGATGCGGTGCACTGTGTGAACTGTGGAGAGTGCTACCGCACGCGGACGAATCGTCGCGGATAGACGATTCACTTCTTCGACATACGCAAAGTGAGAAACAACCAGCTGAACATGTTGCGACAAAAGGTTGATCGTTTCGGGTGCCAGACCCCGCCTAAGGCCGCTGACGCCAACAAAACCAAATACTTTATCGTCGATTATCAGTGGTAAACAAAAATGAGTCATGCCTTGATGATCGTAAAAAAAGAATGATTTTTTCTCGCCGGACCTTTTCTTCAGGTGCTGTCCGATAAGGTTCGCGAACGAAACACTGCGTACGCGCGGATCATGCCAGAGGTCGTACGAATCTTTTACAAAATGCCCATTCGTCCTGACAACTTCCCCGGACTTACAGCAAACCCACCAGGTGGGATGACCTAAAAGCGAATCAAACAGCATGCGCACACGGCGCATAGGGTCCGATCGTAAAAGATGCTGAAAAGTCTCACGATTCATCATGGAGTGCGATGCCATAGTCAGTTAAACTTTCTCAAAGGGTTCAAAAAATTTCTTGTATTCGTCCTGGGCATAGCGGTCCGTCATGCCGGCGATATAATCACAGATCACCCTGTGAGAGCCTTCTGCTTTCAGCCGGCGTTGACTTCCGGGCGGAAGCTGCTCTGGTTTTGATAGATAAACTTCGAACAAAGCCTTGATGAAGCGCCGCGCCTTGTCCGTCATACGAATAACACGATAATGATGGTACAAGTTGTCTTTTAAAAACGTCCTCAATTCCTCACGGTCTTCAGCGAGTGAGGCGCTGAATGAAACTACAAAATGCTCCAATGGTAAAACGTCCGCCACGCGGCGTATGCGATGGCGCACAAGATTTTTTTTAGTCTGCAGAATAAGGTCTGTTACTTCTTGATCGATCAGTCCGCGAATAACTTGATACCGGCGCACTTCCGGTTGAACATTGGCTGGGAGTTTTAATTTCTTTTTGATAATTTTCCACAAATTTATTTTCTCCAGGTCCGTCTCAGATATCAAACCGGAAGCCAATCCGTCATCCACATCGTGATTGTCGTAAGCAATTTCATCCGCCAGATCCACAACCTGGCCTTCGAGATAGGGTGATTTAAAATCTTCATAATGCCCCAACTTTTTTGACCGAATCTCTTCTAAAAGTTCGGGGTGTTTAATGAGTCCCATCCGTGATTCGTAGGTTAAATTGAGTCCGCGAAAATTCGGATAACGTTCTTCAAGGTAATGGACAATGCGAAGACTCTGTAGATTATGGTCGAAGCCGCCGTGCCCTTTCATGAGCGATGCCAGCGCATCTTCCCCCGCGTGACCAAAGCAGGTATGCCCGAGATCATGGGCCAGCGCTATAGTTTCAACGAGGTCCTGATTCAGGAGCAATGCCTGGGCGATCACTCGGGAGATCTGAGACGCTTCCAGGGAGTGCGTCAGTCTCGTACGATAATAGTCACCTTCGTGATTTACAAAAACTTGAGTTTTGTATTCCAGGCGTCGAAACGCAGCGCTGTGGATAATACGGGCGCGGTCTCGCTGGAAGCCCGTCCGGTAAGCATGTTCGTTTTCGGGATAGATTCGGCCTTTGCTTTCCCCGCTTTTAAGCGCGTAGGATGCCAAAGAGCGCTTCTCCTGGGCCTCCAGCATCTCGCGCTTGATATTGAAGGTTTTGTTCATACTCTGAGCTTGGCGTGCAGTGCTTTCAGGGATTCGGAAATAACCTTCGTGCCGGACAGCACCGGCATGAAGTTAGTATCTCCCAGCCATCGGGGCACGATGTGGAGGTGCACATGTTTTTCTATGCCGGCACCTGCCGCACGTCCGATGTTGAATCCGACGTTGTATCCGTGCGGCTTGAGAATGCGGTCTAACTTTTTCATAAGACGGTTCGCCATATTAAAAAGCTCTAACATCTCTTCCGGGCCTAAGAACGTAAAAGACTTTACGTGCCGGTTTGCAACTATCATAACATGCCCATTATTATAAGGATAAAGATTCAATATGGCAAAAACATGACGTCCCCGTTCAACTATAAGATTTTTTACATCGCTGCGTGAACGGGGTTTTTGACAGAAAATACAGCCCTTAACGGGCGGGTGGGTTAAAAATTTATTGCGCCAGGGGGCCCAAAGTTCTTTCATTCGGCTGTCTCTGCCCTCCGGGAAAGAATGGGTTCTTTGCCATATAGGTCCATCAGCATATTCACACGCGAGAGACCAAGGGCTATGATCTTTTTTTCCTTAGCCAGGACCTTGGCGTTGTCATCCAGCCCACCGAGAGCGACAAGCACACGAGTCGGCGAGGATTTTCCATGCGCATCCTGAGTCAAGAGCTGCAATATGTCGTTTTCGGATGCGCGCTCTTTCACGATCCTGCAAACCCAGCAGCGTCCATTTCCACTGGCGATGATGTCGCGGTACGGGCCGTCCACGATTCTCTCGGTATCCAAGGATAAAAATTCAGTGAAGTGGGGCAATTGTCTTTTTTTCTCGCCAAATTCCACGATTTCATTGCGGAATAAGCGCAAAAGCTCCACCAGCCTGGCCCCCACATCCATTTTTACGAGCTCGGCGTAATCAGCCAGAAGCTGCTTCACCTGAGACGTGAAGCTTTGAGATTTAGCGGTGCTCGCCAAAAGCGAAAGCTCTTTTTTCTCATATACTTCACGCAGCCAAAATTTGAAAATTTTATTATGAAAACGATAAAAAACACCGGTTTTAAGAATAAGCTCGTGGTCCATCAGTTCTTTCAACTGCTGAGACACCTCCCGTGAGTTTCGATTCACCGCCAGGCATATCTCTTTTAGCTTGTTGGCGCCTTTGGCCATCTCAACCAGAATACGCACCTGACTTCCGCGAACATGCAGGTGCGTCCACGGCGACAAAAGCGTCAGGAAATACTGATTAAGCACTCCCTGTGACTCATAAACAAGCTTCTGAAGCGCTTCGGCAATGGAATCTCCGCTGATCTGGGCCTCATTTTTTGTCATGGCTATTTCCCGAGCCCGACTGACTATCGTTTCAAGAAAGAAGGGGTGTCCGTCCGTGAATCCGACAAGAAAATCAGCGTGTTCAGGCTCTATCAGCACCGGAGCAAGCTTTTGCATAATAAAATGGAAGGAGGTTTCAAAACCAAATGGTTCCAAGTAAATACGTTCAAAGTTGCCGAACAAAAGCGAAAGCTTTTCAGCAAGGATTTTCTTACTCGCTGAAAATGAGGAGCTCGACAGAAGATACATGGTGTCTTTCTGGACCATGATACGTTTTCCGAAATCCAGAAAAGCGCTTCGCACACCAAACTCTCCCAAGCGATGGAATTCATCCAAGATAACGATACAACTCTTCCCCGTTTCCTGCTTGACCACCGACGTGAGACCGAAAAGTTTGGAATAGGCGTCTGCCGCGTGTCTCTGTTTAAGAAGATTTGCGATCTCTTCGATTCGCGACACCGTTTTCGGAATAAACTCCGACGCCATCCGGCAAAGCTCGGGCAAAGATTCGATAGGGTCTATTTGAGCTTTTTGGGACAGGTACTGGAATAAAAGTGAGCGGATGAACTGGTCAACGAAATAATCAAGTTCCTGAAACTTGATCTCGACATATATGCACAGCACGTCGGGGTCACGAAAAACATGAAGGAACTGCCGCAAAACGGATGTTTTGCCTAGTTGCTGATGACCGATGATAGCGATGTTTTGCCGATACCCGGCTTTTAAAGCCGTGGCTCGTTTTACAATCAGGTCAATAATTTCCTGTCGGCCAAAAAAATTTTCGCCGACAACCGGATCACTAAACATTTTAGAAATTTCCCTTCGTCAACGACGCTTGAGATAAATCAGCGGCGGCTCAGGTCTCGATTTTTTTCTAATTTCAAAATAAAGCACAGGCCTACCCAAACCGGCGGGAGCGGCCATTCTCGCAATCGCTTGGCCTGCCTGAACGTCCTGTCCCGGTGTCACCAATATTTCGGATACGCGCGCATAAACGGTATGAAGCTCACCGCCATGCTCGATAATCAGTGTTTTTCCGTACCCTTTAAGATGCTGATCAACAAAACTTACGCGGCCAGCGCCTGCCGCGACTACCTCGGAACCCGCAGGCGCTTCTATCATAACGCCGCGCAGAGTGACGCCGTCTTTTAACGAGCCGTAAGGCTCCGTTATTTGACCGTTAACCGGCCAGCCGAACGACAGCGGCGCGCTGAGTGCTTGCCCAACCGGAGGTACCTCGACTAGAACCGCTGAAGTTCTATGATACTCCCTCGCCACGCATCCCGTCAAAAAAAATAACGCGAAACTAATAATAATATAAGATTTCAATTGCACTTTTCCTGAATTACCCCCATTGCAAAATTCGACGTCTAGCTTGGATTCCCCCTAGCAACGTAACGATGCAGATGGGCCTTCTGCGACCAAAAAATAGAGCGGGTGATGGGAATCGGCGCCTCCGTCCCGCTAAACAGCTTGATTCGCTCACCTGCGTTCGCGGATCAAGCCAGCGGGACTTCGGTCGGCCAGCCGCCGCCTCGATGGTCGTCGATGCTGTTCGCATCGACATTTACACGGGCTCGTCGGCTCCCCTTCGATTCCTTAAGCCGCTGTTAATTTTGGAGCGGGTGATGGGAATCGAACCCACATCTAAAGCTTGGGAAGCTTTCATTCTACCACTGAACTACACCCGCTAAAATATTTACCACTGTCCGCCCGCTTTAGCGGGACGGATCCGTCCTCCGCCAAGAATTTTGGCGGAGGCGGAAACTACACCCGCTAAAATATTTACCACTGTCCGCCCGCTTTAGCGGGACGGATCCGTCCTCCGCCAAGAATTTTGGCGGAGGCGGAAACTACACCCGCTAAAAATGTGTAACTTTTTTAAAAAGATCAAAACGTTTCAAAAGATCAGGCCGCTTAAGCTTGGCTAAACGATCCAGGCTAAAACTTTCAACATTATAGGACGCAAGCACGCTTCCATATATAATCGCCCGTCGTATAACCTGCTCTTCGAGCTTAGGCTGGCTTGCCAGATACCCGATAAAACCACCCGCGAAGGAATCCCCGGCGCCTGTCGGGTCCATGACCGATTCTAAAAGAAAGGCGGGCGCCAAAAAAAGAAAATTTTTGGAAAAACATAAAACCCCATGCTCACCTTTTTTGATGACAAGCAGCTTTGGGCCTCTTTTTAATATCCATTTAGCGCATTGGATCAAATTGTATTCTTTGCTAAGCTCCCGCGCTTCGGCGTCATTGCATAAAAAAATGTCTACGTGTTTTAGGAGTTTCAACAGCGCCTCCTTCTGCGTGCCTATCCAGTAGTTCATCGTGTCGCAAGCTACGAGGGATGGTGACTTTATCTGGTTCAACACCGAATATTGCAGTTTGGGATCGATATTGGCCAAAAACACGGATTTACAGGACTTGTGCGATGCTGATAACTTAGGATCAAAACTTTGAAATACGTTTAGTTCCGTGCGCAGGGTTTTAGCTGAATTAAGGTCGTAGTCGTAATAGCCCTGCCAACGGAAAGTCTTGCCTTGAGCCACTTCCAAACCGCTCGTGTTCACGCCTAGGCTTTTAATAAACCTTAAGTATTTAGCCGGAAAATCCTTCCCCACGACGGCCACGATGGACACCGGCAGAAAAAAGCGCGCCGCCGCGCTAAAAAAAGTAGCAGACCCGCCCAGCACATCGCGCACCTTTCCAAAAGGCGTTTCTACGCTATCCAACGCCACGGAACCCACTGCCAAGAGGCTCTTTTTCATCCGATGCTCCTCGCCCCCATCTTACCGGCGAATGCTTTGGCAGCTGCTTCCGGATCGTCGGAGGCCATGATCGCACGCACCACCGCAACGGTCCGGGCACCTGCCTTTAAAACATCCTCCACGTTCTTAATGTCAATACCGCCAATGGCCACAAATGGCACATGAATATTATTTGCGGCAAAACGCACAAGCTCAAGTCCTACGGGTTCGTAGTGTGGCTTGGTTGGGGTGGAAAACACGGGTCCCACACCTATATAATCAAAGCCCTCTTTTTCAGCTGCCTCGGCTTGCTCGTGGTTATGGGTCGAACAGCCTACGATCTTACCTTCACCCACGATACTTCTGGCCCAAGCCAAAGAACCGTCTTCCTGCCCCATAT
>JAHFFI010000147.1 GCA_023248025.1 Candidatus Omnitrophota bacterium | reverse complement strand
GACAGTGTAATCCTGGCGTTGGCGCGGGAGAAAAAAATACCCGTGATTAGTGAGATTGAGCTGGGTTATCATTTCTGTCCGGGCGCCATCATCGGAATTACCGGTTCCAACGGCAAGACCACCACGAGTCACCTCATGCACCGGATGTTGTCCGACGCCGGGATGAAAAGCGTTTTGTGCGGGAACGTCGGAACGTCATTTGTCTCGTCGCTGGCGGAAATTGACCGAAAAACCCATGTCGTGCTCGAACTCAGTTCTTTTCAATTGGAAGAGTCGCCGAAATTCAGTCCCAAAATAGCGATAGTGCTTAACATCAGCCCGAATCACTTGGATAGACATAAGACGTTAACGCAGTACATCCGGGCAAAAGAGAATATTTTTATTAATCAAAAGAAGAGAGACTATTTAATTCTTAATCACAATGATAACTGCGTCCGGGGGATGGCCAAAAAAGCGCGCTCGCGCATTATTTTTTTTAGCCGGACGCCGATTGAGAGCGGAGTGTATGCGGAAGGCGAATTCCTTTACTGGGCGAAAGGAAAGGCGAGGCGCCGGCTCATGAGCCGGAAGCATTTTCAGCTCAAGGGGGAGCATAATTTATCCAATATCCTGGCTTGCGCGGCGGCGGGATGTGCGCTGGGTCTTTCGGTGAAAAGCATGCAGAAGTCCTTCGAGGCTTTTAAGACGCTGGAACACCGCATAGAGCCCATCGGAAAGATACGCGGCGTCACATTCGTGAATGATTCCAAGTCGACCACCGTCGATAGCACGCGGGCGGCCATCGAGTCTATCGAAGGCCCCATGATTTTATTGGCCGGCGGACGTGATAAAGGCGCGCCCTTTGCAGAGCTCGAGCCCCTTTTAATCTCGCGCGTGAAGCGCGTGGTGCTTTACGGAGAAGCCAAGGAAAAAATGGCCGCCTCGTGGAAAGCATTCAAGCATGTGTCGCTTGCCAAGGATCTCCCGTCTGCGGCCAAAGCGGCGATTTCCGCCGCGGGCAAGGGCGATACCATTCTTCTTTCGCCCATGTGCACGAGCTTCGATCAGTTCATGTCCTATGAGCACCGCGGAGAGAGTTTCAAAAAAATATTCCAGATCCTGGGGAAAGCCCAGTAATATGCAAGATTCCGTAAGGCGCGCCCGCAACCTATTATTTGGTTCCACCATGATATTGATTGCCATCGGCATCGTCATGATCTACAGCGCCAGCGCCATATATGCGTACGACACGATGAGCGACAGCGGGTATTTCATTAAGCGTCATTTTGTATATCTTGCCGTTGGCGGCGTACTCATGGCGCTGGCGTCGAGAGCGGATTACAAGAAATTGAGAAAACACGCCAAAACCGCGCTCATCGCGACCCTCATTCTTCTGGTTCTTGTTCTTGTTCCGCATGTGGGTCATGCGGCCGGCGGCGCACGGCGCTGGTTTCGTTTTTTTGGCTTTAGTTTTCAGCCGTCAGAACTCCTGAAGCTTGTTATCATTTTCTACATGGCAGATTTTCTGGAGCGAAAGAGAGAGCATTTAGCCGATCTTAAGCATACGATCATGCCGGCCGTATTTGTTTTGGGTATCGCCGCGGGGCTGGTTTTGAAACAGCCCGACCTGGGAGCGGCAGTCACCGTGGCTTTTGTGGTATTTATACTTTTTTTTGCGGCGGGGTTTCCATTGCGCTATCTTTCTGTGCTTACCTTGTGCTCGTTGCCTGCGCTTTTATTCGCGATGCTTGCTAAACCTTACCGCCGTAAGCGTCTTTTGGCATTTTTTCATCCCTGGGATGACCCCCGGGGCGTGGGTTTTCAGATCATCCAATCATTTCTGGCGTTGGGTTCCGGCGGACTTTTCGGTGTGGGCCTGGGACGTTCGCAGCAGAAGCTTTTTTATCTGCCTGAGTCGCATACGGATTTTATTTTTTCCATCATCGGAGAAGAACTTGGGTTTCTGGGCGCAGGTTCCGTGCTTGTTCTTTTCATGATTTTTATCTTTGCGGGAATGGTCATTGTATTCCGCTCAAAGAATCTTTTCTCGCAGCTCCTGGGGCTGGGACTTGTCTCACTGATAGGACTTGAGGCGGTTATCAATATAGGCGTCAGCATCGGCGCGTTGCCGACCAAAGGACTTTCTTTGCCGTTCATTAGCTACGGGGGCTCGGCACTTCTGGCGAACATGGTCGCCGCCGGACTGCTTTTGAATATTTCCAAAGATATTCCGATGGAGATGTCCGCGGAGTCCCTGCCATGAAGATCGTGCTCGCCTGCGGAGGTACGGGGGGCCATATTTTTCCGGCCTTCAGCGTGGCCGAAGAACTGCGTCGCAGAGATCCCAATCATGAGATCATCTATATCTGCGGCACGAAGGACATCGAAAGTGCGATTTTCAAAATCGTGGCAGGAGAGAAGGTGATCGAGATCGAGAGCGCTCCGTTCAGGGGAACTCGTTCTTTATTTGATCTTCAATTTTTGTTAAAATTGATCAAGGGTATACGCAAGGCACGCCGTATTCTTGTGTGTGAAAGGCCGGATGTGGTGGTAGGTTTTGGCGGGCACTTTTCGTTTCCGATGGTGTGCATGGCACGTCAGCTGGGGATACCGGCTTTAGTGCATGAACAAAATGTGATACCGGGTGCTGCCAATAAACTTCTAGCCAGGTGGGCCAACGGAGTGGCTCTGAGCTTCAGGGAGACGGAGGCGTATTGGCCTTCTAAAAAGGGCGTGC
>JAHFFI010000146.1 GCA_023248025.1 Candidatus Omnitrophota bacterium | reverse complement strand
GGAAGCTAAGGGAATTAGGAATTAAAGAATGGCGCGGTCAAAGGGATTCGAACCCTCGATCTCCGCCGTGACAGGGCGGCGCTTTAAGCCAGCTAAGCTATGACCGCTCATTCTCTAAAATCTTTTTTAAGGCTATTCTTCCGGCTGCCGATTTAAAATACTTCTCTTGCTGTATCGCCACCCTCCGAGAAGAAAAACTCTCACTATACAAAAGAACGAATGGCCCATTTTGTCGGGTCCATTGGTTTGAGCCGCTATTATGCTCAATCAGTCTTACTTCGGGTAATTTTTGAGTATACCCGACATATTTCTTAAAATTCTTTTCGCTCTGAAGCACATAAACATAATACATGCCTCAACCTATTGTGTTTTTATAATCTTATCCGTTAAAACCAACACCCGATTATTTCGGACCTCTAAAAAGCCGCCTTCGATTTTGATCGTGTGGACGGTACCAGAATCGTCTTTGTGGGTCAGATTCCCCTTCTCGAGGGAAGTCACGAGCGGCGCGTGGTTTTTAAGGATACCAAGATACCCCAAAGTACCGGGAGCCACAACTGAAATCGTTTTCCCGGAATAGGACACGCCGTCGGGGGTTACTACCTTAAGATCGAAGTCCAGGCTCATGGAAAATTAGGTGCCTTTTTGCATATTCTGGTAGTTTTCTACCACTTCGTCGATATTGCCTACCATGTAAAAGGCCTGCTCCGGATATTCGTCCATTTCCCCTGAAGCGATCTTCTTGAAGCCGGCGATGGTTTCCTTAAGCGGTACGTATTTGCCTTTACGGCCCGTAAACGTCTCCGCCACAAAGAACGGCTGGGACAAAAACTTCTGAATTTTACGCGCGCGGGCGACGGTCAGCTTGTCGTCGTCGGAAAGCTCATCCATACCCAAAATCGCGATGATATCCTGAAGATCCTTATAGCGCTGAAGCACTTTTTGGACCTGACGAGCGACATTGTAATGCTCTTCACCGATCACGTTGGGGTCCAAAATACGCGAGCTTGAGTCCAAAGGATCAATGGCCGGATAAATCCCCAGCTCCGCGATCTGACGCGACAACACGGTCGTAGCGTCCAAGTGAGTAAACGTCGTTGCCGGCGCCGGATCCGTCAAATCATCGGCCGGCACGTAAATGGCCTGAACGGACGTAATAGAGCCTTTTTTAGTCGACGCAATACGCTCCTGGAGATCTCCCATTTCTGTCGCCAGGTTAGGCTGATAACCGACGGCTGAGGGCATACGACCTAAAAGCGCCGACACTTCCGAACCAGCCTGGGTAAAACGGAAAATATTGTCGATGAAAAGAAGCACATCCTGCTTTTCTTCATCGCGGAAATATTCAGCCATGGAAAGAGCGGTGAGACCGACGCGAAGACGCGTCCCCGGCGGCTCGTTCATCTGTCCGAACACAAGGCAAGTCTTGTCCAAAACACCGGAGTCTTTCATTTCATGATAAAGATCATTGCCCTCACGGGTACGCTCTCCGACGCCGGCAAACACCGAAAAACCGCCGTGCTGGGCCGCGATGTTACGAATGAGCTCCTGGATAATAACCGTCTTTCCGACACCCGCGCCTCCGAAAAGGCCGACTTTTCCGCCCTTGGGATACGGCGCCAGCATGTCGACGGCTTTGATGCCGGTCTCAAAAATCTGCGTCGCCGGTTCGCGCTCTTCAAACGACGGGGCCGGCCTGTGAATCGGATAATATTTTTTTGCCGCCACTTCAGGCTTCTCATCAATGGCTTTGCCAAGCACGTTAAACATACGGCCCAAAGTCTCGCGTCCCACAGGCACGGAGATAGGCTTTCCGGTATTGACCGCTTCCACGCCGCGCACCATGCCGTCCGTCGAGGAAAGGGCGATGCAGCGAACGACGTTGTTGCCCAGATGCTGGGCGACTTCGCCGACAACTTCCTCTTTTCCAATCTTAACAATAACCGCGTCTAAAATATTCGGAAGATGCCCCGCCTCAAAACGCACATCCATGGTCGGTCCTATAATCTGAACGACATGACCTACTTTTTTTTCCTGCGTTGTTTGCATTGTTGCTCCTTGGATTAGACCAAAATACTTGCGCCACCGACGATTTCCGAAAGCTCACGCGTGATAACCGCCTGTCTGGTTCTATTTTTCAAAAGTTTTAAGTCGTGCAGTACTTCTTCGCCGTTTTCCGATGCCTGCTTCATCGCCATCATGCGCGCGCTGTATTCAGAAGTCAGCGACTCAAGCACGGACAAATACATTTTTCCTTCAAGGTATCTCTCGAGTAGTGAGAAGAATACCTGCTCAAACCCCGGCTCGTAAATATAATCCACGGGCGTTTTATTTTCTTTTTGGTTTTCAATCAAATGATTGAGCGGAAATAGCGGCTCGATCACGGACTGCCCGGCGCCGCCCGCTTTAAAACGCGTGTAAAGCAGGCTCACCTCATCCACTTGCTTGGACAGAAAAAGGGTCTTTAATTCCTCGGTCATTTTTTTAGCCAGGGAAAAATCCGCCATCGCCTTCTCAGGATAAAAAAGTGCTAGGCCATAATTTCTTTTCTTCAGAGATTCATAACCGCGTTTTCCTACCGGCACGAAATAGGTCTCAAAAGCCGCGTTTTGTTTTTTCCACTGAAGCGTCATCTTAAGAAGATTGGTGTTGTATGAGCCGCAAAGCCCCTTATCGCCGGTCATGACAATGAGCGCTTTTTTCTTCACTTCTCTTTTTT
>JAHFFI010000005.1 GCA_023248025.1 Candidatus Omnitrophota bacterium | reverse complement strand
CACCATCGGTCGAGCTGACAAGCACCGGCTTTTTATATTTCTCGGGCAGTCTGCAAAGCGCTCCAAACCGCCGATGCCGGCCATGACCTCCGGACGGCGCGTCGCTTTCGCCAAAGGCTTGATCTCTTCCACGAAAGCGTTGGCCTTGTCGATGTCGACGCCGCACTGTTTATAATTCATTCTCTTCATTTTACTCATAAACTTTTAGCCCCGCTGACCGGTTGAAAATTCCGCATGATATTTGTCCATATTGCCGAAAGGGAGAACGTAATCGCCGGTCCAGCAGGCCGTGCAGTAGCTTTCCTTCGGGAAGCTGACGCTTTGCAGCATGCCTTCCAGCGAGAGATAACCTACCGAATCGCATTCAAAATATTTTCTCAATTCTTCCGTCGAATATTTATTGGCCACCAGTTCTTCTTTCGTGGGAAAATCAATGCCGTAAGCGCACGGAAAACGGTGCGGTGGGCAGGAAATTCGCAGATGCACTTCTTTGGCGCCTGCTTTGCGCAGACTCTTGACACGGATCTTGGACGTCGTGCCGCGAACAATAGAATCATCGACAACAATGACGCGTTTTCCTTCAAGCACTTCGCGCACAAAATTGAATTTCACGCTGACTTTGAAATCACGTATGCCCTGTGAGGGCTGAATGAACGTACGCCCCACATAGTGATTGCGGATCACGCCGTATTCAAGAGGGATCTTCGAATACTGTGAATAGCCGAGTGCGGCGGAATTGCCTGAGTCGGGCACGGGTATCACGATATCCGCGTCAACCGGATGTTCTTTGGCCAGTTGTCTCCCCAGTCTTTCACGGACGATATGGACACTCTCGCCGAAGATGCGGGAATCGGGACGCGCGAAATACACGTGTTCAAAAATACAGTGCGCGTGCTTATTTTCCGTAGAAGGAATGCGTTCTGAGCGAATACCGCTCGCCGATATAAAAAGTACTTCGCCCGGCTCAATCTCACGCACGTGTTGCGCGTTCATGATGTCGAAAGCGCAGGTTTCGGAAGCCACAACATACGCATCGCCCAGTTTTCCGAGCCAAAGCGGTCTGAATCCCTGAGGATCACGCGCCGCTATGAGCATCTTGTGAGTGAGAAAAACCAGAGAATACGCGCCGCGCACGCGGGCCAGCGCATCCACGACCCCTTCTTCGATATTCCGGTTAGAGGGTTTGGCCATCAGATGAATAATGATCTCGCTGTCCGTCGTTGTCTGAAAAATGGAGCCGTAGGCTTCGAGTTCTGAACGAAGAATATTGGCATTCACGAGATTGCCGTTGTGGGCGATGGCGATCTCTCCGCGCGAATAATCCACTAAAATCGGCTGAGCATTTTTGAGCTGACTCGAACCGGTCGTGGAATAACGCACATGTCCGATCGCCCGATCGCCTATGAGTTTTTTCAAACGGTCCTGATCAAACACATCCTGCACGTGGCCCATGCTGCGATGAGAATACATCGTCTTTGCGTCCGACGAAACGATACCCGCAGACTCTTCGCCGCGATGCTGCAGAGAATAAAGCCCGAGATAGGTTAAATAGGCCGCTTCGGGATGACCGTAGATGCCGAATACGCCGCATTTATCTTTAAGTTCTGACATATTAACCTGCTTTTTTTATAATTTCTGTCCAATGATGCGCGTGCTTCGCCATTCCCTGGCGTCCAGCCGGCTCATTTGCGATAACGCTGATTTTTTTCTCCCAAATATCCAGTTCCTGATCCAATTGGCTTAACAACGGCGATGAGGACACCTGCTTTAAAATCGCGCGCAGCTCTTTCACATCGCGTTCCAACGTCGCTGTGTCGCATGATTTTGCTTCCCGAGCGATATTTTCTAAACTCCGTATAATCTTTTGCTCCACTGTATAACTCCTATCCGCTAATTGCCATTCTTCTACCGATGGCATTTCGCCACGCATTCTTCATTACCGCAATCGGCGTGTGGATGAGAGAATTTATTTTAAGACTATCGCCGCCCACTTTGCCGATCACTTGGTAAGGAACCCCGGACTTTTTTATTTCTTCTTCGACATCCTTTAATTTTTTCGGGTCCACCGACAGGATGACCCGTGACTGCGATTCACCAAATAAAAGCGCTTCGTGCGAAAGACCGCCTTGAGACACCTGGACCTCGGCGCCGATCTCGTGATCACGATTTAAGATGACACTTTCCGCCAGCGCCACCGCAAGACCGCCCTCGGACAGGTCATGTGCGGACTTGAGCAGGGATTTCTTGGCCAACGCGACCAAAAGATCAACAAGATTTCTGGCTTCCTTGAGATCCAGGCGCGGCACGCGGCCGGCTTTTACGTTAAAAAGTGTTTTAAGAAATTCGGACCCGCCAAGTTCTTCTTTTGTGGTCCCTAAAAGAATGATACCGTCACCCGTATTCTTAAAATAAGAGGTTACCGGTTCGTACCCTTCGATGAGACCCACCATGCCAATGGTGGGCGTGGGATCAATAGCGCCTTTGGGATTCTGATTGTATAAAGAAACATTTCCGCCCGAGACTGGAGAATCCATGGCAACACACGCGTCGCGAATACCCTCGACGCTTTTTTTAAGCTGCCAGAAAATTTCCGGGTTCATGGGATTGCCGAAATTGAGACAGTTAGTGACCGACAAGGGCACGGCGCCGGAGCAGGCGACGTTGCGCGCGGATTCCGCGACCGCGATCTTGGCGCCTTCGTACGGGTCAAGATAGCAGTAGGTGGCATTGCAATCTAGAGATATCGCGAGAAATTTATTGGTGTCTTTTACGCGAATAACAGACGCGTCAGAACCCGGGAGCACCGTTGTGTTGGTGCGCACCATGTGATCATACTGCGTATAAATCCACTCTTTGCTGGCAATGGTCGGGGAATCAAGAAGTTTTAAAAGAACGGCGTTGAGATCACCGGCGTCCCCGCAGGATTTGGGATCGAAATCTGCAAGTTTTTTAAAATAAGCCGGCTCTTTTTCTTCACGCGTGTAAACCGGCGCTTCGTCGGCGAGCGCCCGCGCCGGGATCTCGGCCACCGTCACGCCGTTTTCTTTTACGCGCAACATACCGTCGTCTGTGACGACACCTATTTCTTCCGCATGCAGATCCCATTTTTCAAAAATACGTTTGGCTTCATGCTCGCGGCCTTTTTTTAGAATAACCAGCATGCGCTCTTGTGACTCGGAGAGCATGATCTCATAAGGGATCATACCGGTTTCGCGCTGTGGTACGCGCGAGAGCTCGATTTCCATGCCGTTACTGGCGCGCGACGCGGTCTCGCAAGTGGAACAAGTGAGTCCCGCGGCACCCATGTCCTGAATACCGGAGACTGCATCCGTTTTTAAAAGTTCGAGCACGGCCTCGAGCAGCAATTTTTCCATGAAAGGGTCGCCTACTTGCACAGCGGGTCTTTCTTTTTCGGATTCTTCACTTAAGTCTTTCGACGCGAAACTAGCCCCGCCCATGCCGTCGCGTCCGGTAGCGGAACCGAGATAAAACACAGGATTACCCACCCCTTCGGCCTTGCCCTTCACAATGTCTTTTTTGTGCGCGAGACCGAGACTGAACGCATTCACGAGAGGATTGCCCTCATAACCTTCATCAAAATAAACTTCTCCTCCCACCGTCGGTACACCGATACAGTTGCCGTAAAAACCGATACCGTTCACGACACCCGTTACCAGACGTTTCGTCGCCGCTGCGTCCGCGCCGTCCAGCTTTCCAAACCGCAGTGAATTCATGGACGCGATGGGACGCGCGCCCATCGTAAAAATGTCACGTAGGATACCGCCCACGCCGGTGGCCGCTCCCTGGAAAGGCTCGATGGCCGAAGGATGGTTGTGAGACTCGATCTTAAAAGCAATGACGAGCCCGTCCCCGATGTCGATGACGCCCGCGTTCTCTTCACCTGCTTTCACGAGAATACGCCGGCCCTCTTTCGGCAGAAGCTTAAGGATGTTCTTCGAATTTTTATAGGAACAATGCTCGCTCCACATAACGCTGAAGATGCCAAGCTCCGTAATATTAGGAGAACGTCCCAATATTTTTTTTATACGCTCGTATTCTTCCGGCGTCAGATTGTGCTTCTGGATAATCTCAGGCGTTATCTCTATAGCCAGCGTCGTCATGCGGCGGACTCCAAGAGTGACTCAAATATTCCCCGGCCATCGACCGAACCCAGCGCTTTTTCGGAGGCGCGTTCCGGATGCGGCATGAGACCGAATACATTTTTTTCCACATTGCAGATGCCCGCGATATTCTCAAGAGAGCCGTTCGGGTTATACGCATCGGAGAGGCCGCCCAAAGCATCGGAATAACGAACTACGATCTGATCGTTATCCTTCAATTTTTTCAGGCCCTCAAGCTCCGCGAAATAATTTCCCTCGCCGTGTGCTATCGGAATATGGAGCACTTGGCCTTTCTTCAATTTTTTGGTGAACGGCGTCGCGTTGTTCTCGACGCGCAGGTGCACAAATTTGCAGACGAACTGCAGCGAGCGGTTTCGAAGCATAGCACCGGGCAGAAGCCCCGCCTCGAGCAGGATTTGGAATCCATTGCAGATTCCAATGACAAGCTTACCCTTCTGGGCATGTTTGGCCACGCTTTCCATCACGGGTGAAAATCTTGCAATGGCGCCGGTGCGCAGGTAGTCGCCGTAGCTAAAACCACCCGGCAGCACGATACAATCAAAAGAAGAAATGTCTCGCTCTTTATGCCACACAAATTCAACCGGCTTTTTCATCACATTTTTTAAAATGTGATAACAGTCGTAATCACAATTAGAACCTGGAAAAACTACAACACCAAATTTCATTTTTTAGACCAGTTCGTATTTGTACTCTTCGATGACCGTATTGGCCAAAAGTTTCTCACACATGGATCTGAGCTTTTGTTCCGCCTCGGGCTTAGGGATGTCCTTCATGTCGAGCTCGATAAATTTGCCCATTCGGACGTCTTTCACATTTTCGAAACCTAAAGTCTGGAGCGCGTGCTGGACGGCCTTGCCCTGCGGGTCCAAAACGGATCTTTTTAGCGTCACGTAAACTTTGGCTTTCATATTATTTCAGCACCCTTTTGAATATGGTCCCTATATGTTTTAAATGGTAATCAAGATTAAACAGCGACTCTATTTCTTTTTTCGAGAAGTATCGCATTACTTCTTTTTCTTTCAGAAGCAAATCCTTAAAATTAGATTTCCGGTCGTTCCATGCCCGCATCGCATTCTTTTGGACTATCTTGTAGGATGCCTCACGCGACAGGCCCTTGTCTATCAGCGCCAAGAGCACTCTCTGAGAAAAAATAAGCCCGCGTGTTTTCCAAATATTGGCGAGCATGTTCTCCGGATACACGCGCAGGTCTTTTACGACGGCTATCATCTCGCGCATCATAAAATGTATCACAATGAAAGAATCCGGCAGAATGATTCTTTCGACCGACGAATGCGTGATGTCGCGTTCATGCCAGAGCGCGATATTCTCTAAGCCCGCCAGCGCATTTCCGCGTAGGACTCGCGCCAGGCCCGCCACACGCTCGCAATTCACTGGATTTCTTTTATGCGGCATAGCACTCGAGCCCGTCTGTCCCTCCGAGAACGGCTCTTCCACTTCCAGTGTTTCCGTTTTCTGAAGATGCCGGATCTCTGTGGCTAATTTTTCGAGTGAGCCGCCGACAATGGCAATCACCGCCAGCACCTGAGCATGACGGTCGCGTTGCAGGATCTGCGTGGAAACAGGCGCAACTTGTAATTTTAAAATTTTAAGCGTTTCTTTTTCGACGCGCGGATCTATATTGGCGTAAGTGCCGACAGCGCCCGAAATTTTGCCGACCGAGACCGCGAAGCGTGCGCGCTCGAGTCTCGCGCGGTTGCGTTTAAATTCTTCATAAAAAAGCAGGAATTTTAGTCCCAGCGTCACGGGCTCGGCATGCACGCCGTGCGAGCGGCCCATCATGGCCGTATTTTTATATTGAACTGCTTTTTTTCTCAGTAATGCCAGAAATTCGTCAGTCACTTTTATCAGAATGTCCAAACTCTGACACATTTGCAGGCTTAAGGCAGTATCCAATACGTCACTGGAGGTAAGACCCTTATGAATGAAGCGAGATTCTGACCCCACAAACTGTGCGACGCTTTTTAGAAATGCCGTGACGTCGTGCTTTGTAACCTTTTCAAATTCAGTCACTTGTGAGATACTTACATTGGCTCTTTTACGGATAATCTGAGCGGATTTGGTGGGTATGAGCCCTAGCTTTGCCATGGCGGTGCAGGCCGCCACTTCTACTTCTAACATCACCCTGAACCGATTGTCTTCGGTCCAGATCTTGCCCATTTCAGGCAACGTATAACGGTTAATCAAAAGTCACTCCAAGGCTTCGGTGGAGCTACTATTATAGCAGAAGTTAGGAGCTTTTCAAATCAGGGCTTGTGGTCCTCCATCGTCTATGGTTCCACACCCACTGCTCAGGGAATTTGCGGATAAATGCTTCCTGAAGGGTCACCCATTTCTGGGTGTTTATCTTAAGCTCCTCTTCCTTGTCGCGGCTTAAATTTAATTCCAATTCTGGCCCCACCGTCACCGTATGATGCATACCTTTCCGCACGATGAATACCGGCAGCATCGGGGCTTCCCCCACACGCGCAAAACGCACGGGTGCCGTGGGCGTCCAGGCGGATCTGCCAAAAAACTGCACGAAAATCCCGTCTATTCCGTCCGTATCCTGGTCAGCCACAAAACCCACAAGCCGATTGAGTCTGAGCGCCGACAAAACATCGCGTACGGGCGCGTCACGATAGATGGTGTCGACCTTCATTTTATTTCTTAAATTAACCATCCAGGCATTGTATTTTTCAAAATACACACGGCGCGCCACAACCGTACACGGATATCCTTGGCGCGCAAGATATCCGGCCAATAGTTCCCAGTTACCAATGTGCCCCGCGACGATGACCGCACCCTTTTTCTTTGCAAGCGCTTTGTCGAGATGCTCGAGTCCTTCGGCGCTCACGAACCTATCCCAATCGGCCACGATCTTTTTCGATGCAAGAAGCTCATAAAGTGAACGGCCGAAATTAACGAACACTTCTTTCGCGATACGCCGTATTTCGTCCTGAGACTTATCGCTTCCAAAAACACTGTTGAGATTTTCAAGCGTTCGCTTGCGCTCAAGCGGCGCACAAAAGTAGGACCAGAGGCCGAGGGTCTGGGCGATCTTGAATCCGGTGTCATAGGAAAAAATATTTAAAAGCTTCTCGAGAATACGAAGCCCGAAATAAAGAACGGTGCGGTGAGGTTTAAATCTTTTCAACGCGGCTCTTGCTGCGTGACGCAGTGAATGGAGCCGAGACCATAAACAAGCGGTGAGCATTCTATCGGAACGATCTTTCGCGAAGGAAAACATTTTTTTAAAATGCGCTCCGTTTTTTTGTCGTTGGCGTGACTGTACACGGGCAGTAGCACCACCCCATTCGCGATGTAAAAATTGGCATAGCTTGCGGGAAGACGTTTGTGTTTCATGTCGCTCCGTGCGGGTCCAACCACACCGGGCATCGGAAGCTCAACCAGCGTGAAACGCTTTCCATCCGCGTCTTTTTCACGCTTTAATATTTCTAGATTCTCTTGCAGCCATGCGTGATTTTTGTCGCGGGTATTGGGCTCAAGGGCTGTGAGAATGGTCGAGACATTGATGAAGCGCGTAATGTCGTCCACATGACCGTCCGTGTCATCCCCTTCAATACCTTCTTTTAGCCATACAACCTTGCGAACACCAAGATATTTTTTTAAATAATTCTCTATCCCGCTTTTTGAAAGATGTTTATTACGGCCCGGGTTGAGAAGACACTGTTCTGTCGTAAGCAGCGTCCCCCGTCCGTTCACATCAATCGAGCCACCTTCGAGAATGATGCCTGTATCCACGCGTTTGTATTTTTTAAGCACCGGAAGCTTGTCCACTACGCCGGTATCGCGGGCCAGGTCCTGGTACTTTCCGCCCCATGCGTTAAAAATCCACTTGGTAAAAGCAACCTCCGCCTTTTTCACAAATATCGGACCATAATCACGTATCCAGGTATCGACGGTGTTGACGCGGTGGAAAATAAGATTCTTTAAAGAAATGCCGCGGCGTGACAGTGCGGTTGCCGCTTTTTTGGCTTCGGTCGTATTGCTTACCAAAAGATTTACTTTTTCATTTGGCAATAGCGCCGACATCATCTGTACGTAGATATTCTCGACCTCGGCAAGCTTCCGACCAGGCCAGGTAATCTCGTTGTGGGGCCAGGAAAGCCAAGTCGCGGCGTGGGGTTCCCACTCCGCCGGCATCCGGAAGTTAATTTTTTTTCTCAACGGAACGGGACGAGATCGCTTGGTAGGCATCCATGCGCCGGTCGCGGAAAAATGGCCATTCGCGACGGGTTTGCTCGACTTTCGCGAGATCGCAATCGGCAATGACAATCTCTTCGTCTTTTTCGCTCGCGCGATAAAGCACGGCACCGAAGGGATCCGCCACAAAAGACTGTCCCCAGAACCTGAGAGCTCCTTCCTGGCCCACGCGGTTCGTCGCCGCCACAAAAACACCGTTGGCGATAGCGTGGCTTCTTTGTATCGTTTCCCAGGCAGAATGATAAGCTTCCGTCTCTTTGGGTTTATTGGGTTTCCAGCCGATGGCCGTGGGATAAAAAAGAATATCCGCGCCGTCGAGTGCCGCCATGCGCGCGGCTTCCGGGAACCACTGGTCCCAGCAGATGAGGACGCTTATCTTGACGGACTTTATTTTGAATGTCTTAAAACCGAGGTCGCCCGGCGAAAAATAAAATTTTTCATTGAATCCCGGGTCGTCCGGAATATGCATTTTGCGGTATTTGCCGATGAGTTCGCCGTTTGAGTCGATGACCGCCGCGGAATTATAATAAACACCTTTACGGTACTTTTCAAAAAGCGGCGCAATGAGTGCCACTTTTTCTTTTCGGGCTAGGTTGGCCAAGGCGTCCGTGACGGGACCGGGGATTGTCTCGGCCAGGTCAAAGTGCTCGGTTTTTTGCCCCTGACAGAAATAAGGCGTATTGAAAAGCTCCTGGAGACACACTATTTGTGCGCCTTTTCGCGCGGCGATTCTCACCTGGCTTAATGCTTTTTTTAAATTGTCCGCCGGATTTTTCTGGCAGCGCATCTGGACGAGTCCTATGCGCAGATGATTCTTGGTCATTTTTTTGCTTTCCCGAAACTTAAAACCGTGGCCAAAGCTTTTTCTTCTTCGGCTTTTATTTTATCGCCTTTTTTCATATAAAAAACAGACAAATTCGTATGCGCCATCGCATAATCAGGCCTGAGCTTGGCCAGTTTGTCGGTCCACACTATCGCATCATCGTAACGATTCAATTTATAAAATACCATGCCGAGCGTTTCATAAGCATCGGCAAAATCTGGGTACACCGAAATCATCGCCTCAAGCGCCTCGGCGGCCCTTTCTTTCTCCCCTTTGGCAATCAAGTCCACCGCATTTTCATAAGCATTCCGCGCGGATGTCATCGCAGTATATTATCATATCGCATGTCTTCTCGGCTCTATTCAAACAAACCTAACCGATAGGGCCTGCCAGCTCCCCGAAGAATACACATTGCTGGGTCCCGGACCCCGGAAGTAGTCCTTTGGGTCGACGCTCGGATTTCCCCTCCGAGGAAATCTCTCGCTCGGTTGAGATTGGCTCGTGTGTAAGAGTAGGTTTCCATGGCTCGCTATCTTCCGCCGGAGGCGGATCCGCCTCCGGCGGACAAACGCGCCCCCAAGGACCACTTCCGGGGTCCTAGACCATTCGCTAATAGAGTATTCTATCTAAGATCCAGACAACCCGACGGGTAGAGATAGGTTACGGTTAAGACGCCCGTTTCGGTGTTGGGTTACGTTACCCTTACCGAATAACGACACGGGCCTCGTCACCCTAACCGTTACCAAACAATGTCTTTCAATATCTCCGACGGGTGGCGAGGGCACGGTCCCTATTTGCCCGGAGCCCGTAAGGGCGAGGACAAATAGGGCGCGCCCGAGCCAGGCCCTGTCGGTTACCTGTGAGGAGGAATTTATATATTGGGTGAGGAAAGTTCAGTGAAAACGGTCTCGGCCAGGAGTTGGCCGCGGTCAGTCAAATGCAGACGGCCTTTGGTGCGGGATAAGAGGTTTTGAGATTCGAGGCCGGCTATTTCTTTTTCGAGACGTTTAAATACGGATGTAAAATTATGAATGTCTGCACCCTCGAGGCGCCTTAAAGCCAATAGCAACGATTCCACTTCACGTTTTTCAGGTGTAAGTGTCTCCTCCTCGGCGGCTGTGAAATCTTCCCTGGATATTTTCTCCAAATATTCATCCACGCTCGACGCGTATTGATAACGCCTGCCGCCCCAGAATGAAAACGCTCCCGGCCCAAGCCCCAGATATTCTTCATTGGCCCAATAAAGCAGATTGTGACGGGACTGATAGCCTTTGCGCGCAAAATTAAGCAGCTCATAATGCTCGAACCCGTCGTCCTTTAAATATTTTCGCGCATACAAAAGCATTTTGATCTGCGAATCTTCATCGGGAAGTTTCAACGCACCGCTCTTGAATTCGGTCCCGAACACGGTTTTCTCTTCTATCGTCAATTCATAAAGTGAAACATGAGTAGGCCCGAGCTTCACAGCGCGGCTCAAGGAACTTTCCAATTCCCGAAAACCTTCTCCGGGCAGTGAAAGAATAAGGTCGGCGTTGATATTGCTGAGGTCGGCATCTTTGAGCATCTGGAACGAGCTCACGATGTCATCTGCCGTGTGAGTACGATTGATGCGCTTCAAGGTCGCATCCTGGAAACTCTGAGCGCCTAGGCTCACGCGCGTGACTCCCATTTTTTTCCAGGCGCGGGCTTTGGCCGGTGTGATATCCCCGGGATTGGCCTCAATAGTGACTTCCGTATCGTCCGTGAATTGAAAATGGTCGCTCAGGGCACCGCAAATATTAAGAAGGTCTCCCTCGGAAACAAGCGACGGGGTGCCTCCTCCGAAATAAACCGTATCAAAGCGCTTACCTTTAAAGTGCTCAGCCATTTTGGCCATCTCCTTCAAGAGTGCCGCATAAAAATTGCCTTGCATCTTGGGAGACCCGTCGGTACTGATTACAAAATTACAGTAATGACACTTCTTTGTGCAAAACGGAATATGTATATATATACCTCGCATGCGAGGATTATAGCACAGGTAACCGACAGGGCCTGGTTAGGGTGACGAGGCCCGTGTCGTTATTCGGTAAGGGTAACGAAAATAGACGTGGTATCTAAACCCGTTACCCTAACCCAACACCGAAACGGGCCTCTTAACCGTAACCTATCTCTACACGTAGGGTTGTCTTGGTCTTAAGATAGATCACTCTATTAGCGAATGGTCTAGGGCCCCGGAAGTGGTCCTCATACCATTAGCAAATAGAGTTGTTTTCTATTAAGACCTAAGAGAACCCGACGGGTGGCAAAGGGCGAGGTCTATTTGCCCGGAGCCGCTAATAGACGGCGAGGACAAATAGACCTCGTCCTTTGGCAGGCCCCGGCGGTTACTGGGATTAATGGAAAGTTGCGGTTTTCCCCTCGAGAAAATTATCTTTCTCTTTTAAAGGGGTTTATGATAGAACTATTGAATCGCGCGAAGGCCAAGAAGGCGCGCGCGGGTAGCTAAAACAATACTCTTTAACTCTAAGGGGGTTACACGTGGCCAAGAAAGCAAATGCAGCATTCATGAAACCTTTACAACCGAGCGACGCGCTGGCGAAAGTTGTCGGCACCAAAATGTTACCTCGCACTCAGGTTGTGAAGAAGCTATGGGAATACATTAAGAAGAATGACCTGCAGGATAAGAAGAACCGCAGAAACATCAATGCGGACGCGAACCTGAAGCCGATCTTCGGCAAAGCGCAGGTCTCGATGTTTGAGATGACAAAACTCATCTCCAAGCACCTCTCATAATCTCCGAAGAATAGACAAGAAAAAAACCGGCGGGAAAGTCTCCCGCCGGTTTTTTTATTCCGTAAATATCTATGCCGGAAGCAATTTACGGCCGGCGAACCCACCCTCCATACCGTGATAATATTGAACACTCAGCTCATCGCTGCGCCAACAAAGCAGAACTTCTTCTCCGCCGATAATAGCCGGAAAATCCACAAGACCCATCGTGAAGTTCCAGTCCCGATAAGAACAGCCTAAGTCTTCGAGCTCGACAAAAAGATCCTCGAGCTGGTCCATCAATTTTGTGATTTGCGGATCCTGCTCGGCGTGGGTGCCAACCTCGATAGAGATGGCGCGTATCTTTTTACCGACATCCAGAATATCGTCGACGATCTTCCGTACGAGCGGCAGCGTTTGGTTGGCTTCTTTGACTGTAAAAAATTTGGTCTGAGGCAGCGTCATAGCTGATACTCCGCCACGACGTCGATAAAGTCGTCAAACTTCTGTAAAAGCCGGTCCGGAAAACCCAGCTCTTCAAGCTCTATTTTTGACCTCTTGAGCGCCGCCACGGTGCGGATAACCGCCTGCTCTTTCTGTTTTTCTTTGTCGATGGGTTTCGAAGCCGAGGGGTTGGCTTTTAAAACATAACGTATTTTCTTTTTTACCTCGCCTTCCTCGCGCGCATCCTCGAGCACGGCGTCCCGTATCTCGTCGTATTGCTTTTCGGGAATACGGTCATTTTGACTTGCGAGCCTCAGAGCATTTACGGCTTCATAACTCGGGATGCTGTTGGGCTTGGTTTCGGTATCAAGCTGCCGTTTTAAAAATTGAGGCTCTTCCTTCTCAAGAAAATAATAGGACTTAAGCAGCTTCACGGCCGTCTGCTGCCTGATACCGACTTCCTTGGCAGTGTACCCCTCAAAAGTAATAAAACCCCATTCCTTAAAAAGTTTTCCCTGATTGACCTGATATAAAAAACGTCCGAGCTCTATCCAAGAACTTTTAAACTGGCGGGCCGAGTCCAGCACCTGATAGCGCAATGAGCTGGGGTCCAAGGACCCCATCTTTTCTTCAATCTGTGTTATTGATTTATTTTTCATTTTTTCATTCTACCATTTTACGCGCGATTTTCGTGACCCATTTTCGCGGCGCAAAACGCTCCGTGAAGATCATGAATTTATTCCGAAAACCCGCGATGACAACGGGTTTTTGTTTTATGAGCGCGTTAAAGCCCGTTTTCGCGACTGCCTCCGGAGACATCATGACGCGTTTAATGACGGTTGAGGCATTAATGGAACCGCGGGTGAAAAACGACGTTTCGGTGGGACCGGGACACAAACACGTGACGCCGACGCCTTTGGATTTGAGCTCATCATGCAGGCCTTCGGAGAGTGTTAGAACAAACGCCTTTGACGCGGCATAAGCCGCCTCAATCGGAATTCCCTGGAAAGCAGCCGTAGAGGCGACATTCAAAATACGTCCAAAACCACGCTCGACCATCCCGGGCAGATAAAGACGCGTGAGTTCCAGAACCGTGTGGGTGTTGAGGCGCACCATTTTAAAAAGCTCAAGTTCAGGCATTGAGTGAAAATACCCGGAAATGCCGAAACCCGCGTTATTCACGAGAATATCAACCGGAGCCGGCCATTTTTGAGTCACTTCGAAGACTTCGCGTGAGGCGGAACTGGGCGACAGATCCTTGGCCAGCGTTATTATCTTGGCGCCAAATTCTTTTTCGAGGCGGTTTGAGGCTTCTTCCAATTTTTTCGCGCTACTTCCTATCAGGATGACTTTGGAGCCGGCACGTAAAAATAAGCGTGCCAGTTCAAAACCGATACCGCCCGAACCGCCTGTGATAAGAGTTGTTTTGCCGGAAAAAGGGTGCTGTGACATTTACAATATAATATCACGAGCCCGGCGAATGGGCTTCTAGACTTTCACGTTAGACTTTCACGTTAGACTTTCACGTTCCAAACCGGCAGACGCACCCGGCGGCGGAAGGTCTCTCCCGGAAGCAGATTCTGTTTCCGCAAAGCCACGTCGCCGCGGTCGCCCAAATGATGCGCGAAACGGTTCAAAAGATCCGTCGAGCCCAGATGAAGCGAATGCTTTCCATAAGTCTGGTTCACTTCGTCTATAACCCTGGATATTGTTTCCAGTTTTTTTACGCGGCAAACATCCTGAAAAAGATCGTACTGCATTTCTTTATCGATCTCAAGCGAGCTTAAAACTATACCGGTACGGCGGTATTTCACCCGCGGATCATACAATTTTTCAAACAGCCCCGCGACGATAACCGCTGCGTCGAGCGTAGAACCGGTGGAACGCGTGAGTTCCGCATAAAGACCCCGGCTTTTAAATTCATGATCCGTGAGATAAACACTGACGGAACCTGCGCGCAAATGATGACGGCGGAGTTTTATAAAAGCGGATTCGGTGTTTCTCAGCATCTGCGCCCGCACGAAATCCTTGTCATGGGAAGGCGGCGTGAAAGTTTTGGTCTTACTGAGCGACGCCTGATGTTTATTTTCGCCTTTCATGACGCGATAGACTGCGTCGCCTCTTAATTCCTGCCAAAGTTCTGCGCCCACTTTCCCCAGCAGTTTACGCACGAATACTTCAGGACGGTTCACATATTCCCAGACGGTATTTATTCCGTGCTTCGCCAAAAGAGCGCTGCTGTTGGGCCCCAGCCCGCAAACCCGCGAAACCGGCATTGATTTTAAAAATGAATTAAGATCGTACCCGCGCACGCAGGTAAATCCTGACGGTTTATTCTCGCGTGAGGCGATCTTAGCCAGCGACTTCGTGATGCTCAGCCCCACCGAGACCGTCAGCCCGAGTTCACGCTCGAGCGTTTCTTTTATCTGCATCGCGATGACTTCATAGGGCGCGTGATACAGACGCCTCAGACCTGAAAGATCCACAAACGCCTCATCGATGGAATATTCTTCTACATCGGGTGTAAAGCGCCTTAAAATCCCGTAGAAGCGCTTTGAAAAAAGCGAATACGTTTCGTAGTCATTAGGCAGAATCACGGCATCGGGACAAAGCTTTTTTACTTCATAAAGTCTCATACCGCGTGTCACACCGCGATCCCTGGCCTCATAGCTCATCGCCGCCGCGATGCCTCTTTCTTTCCCTGTGATCACGGGCTTTCCTTTGATAGAAGGATTCAGCGATTGCTCAATACTTGAAAAAAATGCGTCACAGTCGATATGTGCAATGGCACGCGGGAAAGAACGGAGCATTAGAGGATAGTTCTCGGGACTACCTATATTTACGGATGACTGCAACAATGATGCCTCCTATTTTCAGCTCTTCACGGGGTTTGATGGGGGGATATTTTTTATTGGCGGCAATGAGACGCACCTGGCCGCCCGATTTTTCATAATATTTCATCGTCCATTCGTTGTCGACCTGGGCGATCACGATATCTTTATTCTTGGGGTTCCGACCGCGCTCGACAAGCACAAGGTCACCCTCTTGAATACCGGCATCTATCATGGAATCACCGGTCACTTTGATTAAAAAAGTTTGCTGAGGCCGCTCAACCAAAAATTCATCGAGGCTCATCGTATCGACGAGCTCTTCTTCGGCGGGACTGGGCCAGCCGGCCTGCACCGTGCCCAGAAGCCGTACACCGGCCAAACGATCAAAGAGTATCTTTCCTTTGGAATCTTTTTTGAGAAAACCTTTTTGGACGAGTTTATCGACTAATTCGAAAGCGGCATTCTTGGACTTGTATCCGAAAAGGGATGCGATCTCGGAAAAACTGGGAGAGCGATGACTTTCTTTATAAAACCCGCGGATTTTTTGAATGGATGAAGCAAAATCTATTTCGGTCGGCATTGTGCTCTCCCCCGAAAGCACTATACTGAACGAACGTTCAGCCTGTCAAGGAAATTCCTCGAATCCATTAATCCAGGTAACCGCCGGGGCCTGTCAAAGGACGAGGTCTATTTGTCCTCGCCGTCTATTAGCGGCTCCGGGCAAATAGACCTCGCCCTTTGCCACCCGTCGGGTTGCCTTGGTCTTAGATAGAGCACTCGGTTGCTAATGAGAGTTCTATCTTTAAGCATTATCCGCCGGTTAAATCAGCCGGCTCCCGGAGGAGGTCTCCTGGGGGCCTTCTGCAGCCCTCGCGCCATGGAGACCTACTCTTTTACACACGCGAGGGCGGAAGACGGAGAGAGAGTTTCCTCGGAGGGGAAAATCGAACGGTCCCCGGGAGACCTTCTCCGGGAGCGGGCGGGGCTATCCGGCGGTTAGTTTGATTAATGGACTTACAAAGATGAGGGTGGGTTATTTTTTTACTTTAAAAATGGAGTAGGCGGAGCGACTTTTTCTCAGGCCCATACTGCGCATCTGCCATGCGTAGGTCCCGCCATTTTCGAATAGGCTTGATTCAATGGCAATGCTGCTGTCGGAGGCCGCGACTTTTTCCCGGCGAATAAGCCCGGCCTCAAACGTCTCGTGGCCTTTATAAATTTTAAAATCATAATACGTAATGGCTGAGCGGTCTCCTTCGGTGCCCCACGTAAATATGAGTTTATCCTTGCCCGTCAGATCCACCAAGTCCGTCGGCGAAAGAAGCCGCGGGGCCGGTTGTTCCCCCGCTTTACGACCGGCGTATGCGAACGGCGCGACAGCGCCCATGACAGCCAACACAATCAAACTTAACACCATCCATTTTTTCATCACAAAATCTCCTATGTTAATAATCGACTTCAAAAACTGTACGCCGCTTCCTTTCGCCTAACACTCCCGACAACGCCTGGCTCGGACGCTCATGCTTGGTCCCGGACCCCGGAAGTGGTCCTTTGGGTCGACGCTCGGATTTCCCCTCCGAGGAAATCTTTCGCTCGGTTGAGATTGGCTCGTGCGTAAGAGTAGGTTTCCATGGCTCGCCAATCTCAAACGCGCCCCAAAGGACCACTTCCGGGGTTCTAGACCATTCGCTAATAGAGTGTTCTATCTTAAGACCCAGACAACCCGACGGGTGGCGAGTGGTGCGGTCCCTATTTGCCCGGAGCCGCTAATAGACGGCGAGGACAAATAGACCTCGTCCTTTGACAGGCCCCGTCGGTTTCCAAGCGATCATTCATGTTTACGCGCTGATCTCAATGCTTTGACGAATAAGACCCAGGGCGCTGGCCATGTTGTCGAGATAGGCAGTCAGCGGCTTAAGCACCAGATTTAAAGATTCCGTAAGGTTCATGGCGCCCGTAAAATACGCGTGGAGCGCGCGGCCGGACGGCCGCGATTGGCTTTCTGAGAATTCTTGCATAAAACGCGACACCTCGTTTAAATCTTGATATATTTTTTCAAGTGCTTCTGCATCCTGCGGCAGCGCGCCGGACACCGCCCGCGCCGTATAAACCACCGTTATTTTTTTAGCCAGCCGCAGCGCGCCGTCTAAATTCGGTACCTGGCCGTCAGAAAACCCCGCCGCCAGAATTTGAAGTTCATTTTGAGAGCTTAGGGGAAGGATTTCACTGTCACCAGTTTTCATCAGTTTCACTTTGGTGAGAATTTTTCCTGTTGGATACGTCAGAAATATTTTAATAAAGGGATACTTTTTTTTGTATTTAGATACTTGCGAGTCGACAAATCTTTTTCTAGCGGGCGATAACGCTTGCGAGTCCATGCCGGATAAATAATACTCCCCCGGCCCATATGCCGCCAGTAAATCGTGCAGTAGTTTTATGGCCTGTTTAAAATCAGAATCTTTTTGCAGATTAAAATCAAGCATATTGAACCCGATCACGCCCTCTGATGCAACAAGACTTGCCGGCAAAGCCTCGTCCATGCGCCTGTGTGCCAGCTTAGCGATGGAAATAATCGCTTGTTTCTGCCGGGCGTCAGCGCTCCGTTGACGCAATTTCGTTTGCCACTCGCTGATCTCCGCTCCCGTCAAGGACACTTGGGCCTGGCCGTTGAATAACAGCGCAAGCGTCAAATTTTCATCCGCCCCCGAAATCTTGATTTCAAAAACAGGGTTAAATGTTTTATCCTGTTGAGTCACCTCAACTGCAAATTTTTCATCTTGTGCCAGGTTTTTTTTCTTTAAATATTGAGCCACCAAAACCAATTTCAGACCTTCTTTAAGTACGGGGTCAATAGTGAGCGGGGTGGCGAGTCGGGCGCCGGAGCTTTTTTGGTCATTATGTGTCGCCTTATCCATGGCTTTTTGGATAGTGGAGTTCTGGGATTTTCTTTTGCGAATAGTGATAAGCGTAAAACCTGCTTCTTGGGCAATGAGTTTCTGGGTGATGTGTTGTTGGCCTTTTAATTGTAAGGATGCGATAGCTGATAAGATTTGGAGGTCAGTATTGGTCACCTCATCCATGGCTTTACGGATAACAGAATTTTGAGATCTTCTGTTTGAGGTAGTTGTAGGTGATAACCCTGCCTCTTGGGCAATGAGTTTCTGGGTGATGTGTTTTTGGCCTTTTGATTGTAAGGATGCGATAGCTGATAAGATTTTATATTCTGCCTCTGTAAAAAATGTCGCCTCATCCACGGCTTTCCGGATAGCGGGATTCTGGGATTTTCTTTTGGTGATAGTGTGAGACGCTAGCCCTGCTTCTTGGGCAATGAGTTTCTGGGTGATGTGTTGTTGGCCTTTTGATTGTAAGGATGCGATTGCCGATAAGATTTGAAAGTCAGCCTTGGTCACCTCATCCACGGCTTTTTGGATAGTGGAGTTCCGGGATTTTCTATTTAAAATAGTGCCGGACGACAGTCCTGCCTCTTGGGCAATAAGTTCATGAGTGATGGATTTTTTGCCTTTTAATTGTAAAGATGCGATAGCATTGAGGATTTTTTGATCCGATTTCGCCAGCCGGGCACCGGAGGGTACTTTATTCAAAACAAATCCGACGAGGTTGCCGCGGTCCCCCTCATCAACGGTCAACATTTTCAATACTTTAAAACCCCGCGAATTGAAAAATTGGCGTCTTTTATAGATAGAATCAAAACGTTGTTGATTTTCAATAAACGTCTTGATCAAGAGGATGTTGCCTTCTATCAAATCCCTCTCGTCCGAAGTTTTAGCAAGAGAAAGCATTTGATGGAAAGCGCTTATCTTCTCGCTATGCTCTGCCAACACGTTTTCGGGAATCTGATGGATCACCACAATGGCTACACCATCCTCGGCAAGTAGCCGATGGATTTCTTGAACCGCTTTGTCGTGCTCAATAAAATCCAATACCAAAGTCGAAACAACCGCTTGGAAAGAACCCGAAAGAAGACTTGTGTTCTCCAGAAAATCCTGGTGATAAACAAAGGGGTCCTCTTTATCCAAATCAATTTCGTCTATCGGCAAGATATCCAGCGCATGGGCGTTTGAGTTTGGAAAACGGCTCTTAATATTTCTAAGCGTGTATAGATCCGCTCCTGCGCCGGCATCCAGAATATTAAATGTCTGATCCGGTTTGAATCTTTGATTTAATTCAGCCATGACGAACTTTTGGATTTCGGAAGGATGAGTATAAGTTTGGCCTGTGGATTCGTCCGGAGTCCAGGTGCGAATCATAAGTGCTCTTTTCCGATCCGGATCGAGTGATGAAACATTCTTTTTCATCACAAAATCGTATAAATTAAGGAAAGGGGCTATCAGCCCATAAACCATGAGCGCCCACTGTTCTTTTCCCATCCAGACTGGGAAATAATTTGAAATGCGTTTTACAAGTTCCGGGCGGCGAAGTAGCGACGGTCTAGGATCATGATTCGCGTACGAAAAATAGTGGTCAAACCACTGGGTTTTGATCGCTTCGGCAGCACCTCGAACCCAGAATGGAAGCCATTGGACCACGGCATTACTGCCGATGGCATGAAGTCGGCTCAGCCACAAAGATTCGTATCGCCTCTTGGCAATCCCTTCTTTTTTGGCCGCTTTATTTTGGGTGTGAAACATTTGGGCTTTGACCCGTGTACGGATTTGGCTCAAGATAAATGTTTGTAGCAGTGCCCGCGTAACAGGGTTTCCTATAGGATTAGGAATTTGATCAATGCCCCAGAAAAATCCCATGGTCACAAATCCATTTATTGCTCCATAAGCAGCAGCGCGAAATGCAGCACGCCACGACATGGGCTCTCCAGTGCTGCGTTTGGCCAGAGTGTCCGAAATAATCCCAAAACTGACAAACGTACCGATTGTTTTTGCGATCCAGATGCCAAACGAGTCCGATGCGAGCGGGAGAAAATTCTGCCAATAAGCAAATGCCGCTAACACGGCAATTGCCACTGCGTTAAATAGTTGGCCTCTAGGAATATATTTCCCCAACCGTGCGCCTGAAAATTCAGTCGTTTCCTGTTCCTGGACGGTGATTACTTTAATTAGAATGGCAACACCCTCAGGCAGTGTACCGACCGCGACGGTTGTGCGCGCGGGCTGATGTTGAGTGTCTGAGAATACTTCTGTCCATATTTCATTATAAATTTTGAAATATTTCATATCGGCCAGCGAAACGCTGACTGAGAGAATTCGATCCAGTGCGAGCGTGGCCTTTACGTTATTGAATAGTTTACGGATTTGATCGGCAGCATCCTCGGATGGTTGGCTCATGAAAGCAAAAGTGGCTAGAGGTGTCTGCACGGATGAGTCTTTGACCGCCACTGCGTTGACTTCAAAAGCGATCGGGGTCGGCAGCGCGGTAACGAAAGTAATGCTGCGTGAGGGCTGATGCTCTTGGGTCGGGAAATATTCCCTCCAAAGACGCTCGAATGCCGGTGTATCCGATCGATGGGTGAGGAAAATATTCATTTTTAAAATTTCTTTCCATGAAAATCCGCCCGCTTCCAATATGTACCGCAGATTTTCAAAAGTTGAACGCATTTGTGCTTCAATATCATGAGCGACCGCTTTGCCATCCTTCAAGGTCCCCCCAGGGATCTCAGTTGCCCCACGCTGCCGAGGCCCCATACCGGAAACAAAAAGCATGTTTTCATAGCGTCGTGCATGCGGATAAGCCCCGACTGCCGCCGGCGCCTTGTCGCTATAGACCGCTTCACCCGCCAACCGCGCACCCGATGATTTTTCATGGGTGGAGACGGGTATGAATACAATTCCATCGCCAAAGTGCACAGCGTCTCCCTGACGCGTCATGAAATATTCTTCGTCTTTCCGAAAAGCTTCAGACACTTTGGGTCTATCGAATACTTTCATGGCCGCCGGATCCAGATAAACCTTCATCGTACCGTCTGACAGAAACTCGATACTCCGAATCAGTGGACTCCTGATCCTTCTTTCCGCGTGGGTCGTGAAATAAGGTCTTCGGTTTTTGATCCAGTACCGGCCTTCTGTCGTGTATTTGAGTTTGATTCGGTTTCGTCCGGATTTCGAATAAATGAATAGAAGATCCACAAAGGTAAACGGATTGTAATCTTTTTGACCATAAATCCGGTAAGATCGCCGGTCAAGCCGCTGTATCGCATATTTTTGAAGGGTATCCCGTCCATCCGGCGTCTCGAATTGCCACCCATACCATTTGAATCGGGCATTCGAAGAAACTTTTATTTTTTTCTGCGCCAGAATAGCTCTGTAAAAATTCAAAGGCGCCCTGTTCTTAAAATCAACCCTTTTAACCACGCGCACGGCCAACCTCGCGCCGGGGGTCTTTAATTTTTCTAGCTCGCGGAACAATAAGATAGTCCTTCCGGCTAAGTGACCCGGTTCCATGGAGTCCATTTCTAACTTATGTCGGGCTTCTGAAAAACGGTTTAGATGCACGAGCAGTTTTTGAGCGTCGGCGTAATTGGCATCTTGTGACTGGACCTTTTCGAGTTTTTGTTTAAATTTGCCAAGATTTGCTGCCATCCACGAAAGCTCATCGACCACGTCTGATTTAAAGTCTTGATTTATGTCCGACCCCGGATGATTCAGGATTGACAAGAGAATGTATAAAATTTCTTTTTCTTCGTAAAGATCCATCAGACGATCAAGCACCGGCAAGATGGCATCACCGGCAGCGCCTATCATCCATAATACGCTAAGCCACTCAAGAATACGATCGGCAGAAAAAAGTGCCTGCTTGTATCGGGTAAAAAATAAATAATCTCCCCTCTCTTTGTGAATTAACGCAAATAGTTCACCCGCGATACTTTCAATCGCTTTTAGAGAAGCTGCGGTAACCTCAATGGAAGTCGCTTTGTGGGAACTCATGGCCACAATGCGCGCCGAGCCGGTAAGTTTTAGAATCGCCTCAGAAAAATTCGATTGGTTAGATACGAGATCTATTTTCGCGGCGTTTTTGACTTCCGTGTTGTGTTGCTTACTGGCCAGTTGCGCATCTTGGTAGACTAACCTCATAAGAATCTTCGCCCATTTTTCGTACTCTGCTACCATTTCAACAGTTGAAAATGGATCATCTGACCACAGTGAAGTAGCTTCTAAAAATTTATTTACATAACCGTCCGTCAATTTTATATATTCCTGTAGCACTTTGGGGTCACTTTCACCGGCAATCAGTTTTACCAATCCATTTAACTTTTCTAGAAGCTCGCTTAAGCTAAGCGTTTCGTTGTGTTCAAGGCTAAGGCGCGCGCCCTGGGGATACAAGTCCCTCGAAGGTGCGGGAAACTGATAAGAATCATCCGTCCCCGGTTTTTGCTGGATCAGGATTTTGAAATGAAGCTCATAGAAAGACCTTAAATACATATCCAATGCTTGTTGGGTTCTAGTTACTAAATTTTTTACAACTTGCTGTAATGTCGTCGTTACCATAGGTTGATCTTCCGTCGGGACGCGTGGATCTTTCACTATTTGTTCGATAAAGTTTTTTAATGCTATTTCCGGCCATTGGCCCATGAACGTAGACGTCGTCACGGCATCAATAGGAAACTCATCAAAGAATCTGCTCAGCCAATCACGTGAAGTTTGAATATCGCTGCGGTGATCTTCCAACCGCCGGTGAAACAAATTTCTATAAATCGCTAAAGAAGTGTCTTCGGTCTTCAAGTCAAAGGATGTCCCTTTTTCCAGGTTGCTTTGACTGCCAAAATAGGCAGTCTTTAAACCCATCCGCCGGCCTAATTGATCCAAATAAGTGGCATCCGGATCATAGGTGACATCATAATTTCCGGCGTTCAGCACCCAATCAGAAAATATTTTATTTCCTGAGAATGCGGCCATCTGTCCAACGAGCGGGTTCCAGATATTATAAGAAGGCTCCATATAATCGATACTAAATATATACCCCTTGCTCAGAGCGTCTGCTGCTTTTTTAATAAAATGGCGGTGGATGGTCCCAATCAAGGCAACATTGCCGGCTTTATGACGAGACGCGACCGATGAAATCTCTTCTGAATTTAATCGAGCGTATTCCTGCACATCCGTAAAATAGCGCGCATTTAAATAACAGGTCGCCATGCGTAAATGTTTCTTCAAATCACGGGCTAAGGTCTTATTTTTTGGATCCTCCAATTTTTCTCTGATCTTAAGGAAATCCTTTTTTGAGAGGGCGCTTATATTCTGGCCCTCTATTACAAATGTGTTTGTCTTTTGCCGATCCAACACGCCCGAACGGAACAACATCCTCAACGCATCGGTATCAATCAGGGGAATAAACAAGGCCGCCTCGACCTGGCCATCCGGTTGTACGCGTACCTGGTGCGCCGGCAGAGCATCTAAAAATTCGTTGGATAGTACGACGCCTTTTACCGGAGACCGGCCCACGGTATCCAGATAAGCCAGCGCATCCGAATGGACTGCCACGAGCTTACCCTGATCCATAAAAGTCTTATTTTTAGACCGCATCGTATCAAAAGAGACGGGCGAAAATTCTACGGCGCGGTACTGCAACGCGTCATAAAAATCCTGCCACTCAGGCTGATGGTCTTTAGCTTTTTTGCGCGCGTGCTCAATAAAATCATGCGCCAGATCGCCTTCGCCCGCGCCCAGCTCGATCACCACAAACGGTTCGCCGGGCGTCCATGTATTTGCCCGCCGCATTCCTTGCCACATTTTAAAAACCTGCTCGGCTGTCATGGCGCCAAAAAATGGCGAAAACATTTGAGGATAAGTCGCGAAATCCTTTCTGAAGCGTACTTTGCCGGATCCATAAAAACCCCATCGACGATTTGCCAACGACTCGCGCATCCATTCTTCCGCAGTAAAAAAGTGTGACTTCAATCTTTCCGGATCACCCAAGAAAGTCACTTCGCCCTGTATGGGGTACCCCCGTCCGCGTAGCGGCGGCTTAAGAGAAACCAAACGAAAAAGCGGCGCGGAAGACAACCGCCCTCCTACGCTCTGCTCTGCCCCTCGTTCCTGCGAAGCTGCGCCGTAAGGACGTAGCGAAGCAGAAAACCGCGCGCCCGCATCCTCCTCATAAAGTGCATTCAAAAGATCTTCGACTTGACTTCCATCTCGGTCTCTTTCCACCAGCATTCCGTAAGCCGCATTAAAGATATCCACACGCGAGATGCCGTGATGGCGATATATTTTTGAGGGATCCCTGGTAGAAAGCCCGTTTTCGGAAAGTCCCAAATTCTCTGATTGGAGGCCGATGCCCCTGTCCCCTATGCCTTTTAGCAGCATCTTGGGCGCATCCGCAACGGTCACCACAGGCACAAACGGCCGTTCTTCTCTAGGCACTAGACTCATGAGATGTTCATAACGGCTCTGTTCGGCAAGACGCCCATTTAAAAGCGTGGGACTGGTCACCACAATCACATTGGCGTAAGTACCTACATTTTTTAGGAGCGCATCCGAGGCAGAAAGCGCCTCAGGAACCATGGCGCCCATCGCAAAAATATTCACAACATTTTCATTTGGTTTATAGCCTTCATGGACGCGGTAATCCACTAAACGGTAGCCGCCCGCCAGCACGTTTGCTCGATGAGCGGTCAAAATCTGCTCATCCGTGAGGCCCGCGTTTGCCTTTATACTGCGTAGTCGCTTCATCAATTCCTCACGACTGATATTTTTTGTCGTGCCTCGAATAGTGACGACATTTCTACCTTCGTCGTTGCCCAGTGCGGTGCGGTTCAACGCATCCGTAAAAATAAAATCAAGATCCGTTTCGTTCCAGGGATCCCACAGAATAGAGTTTGGCACAGCTTCCGCCACCACAACGCCCGTAATGCCCTGATGCTGGACGCCTTCGGACGACAGCGTCGCACCGGAGGGTGTGACAAATTGAATAAATGAAGACCCCCAGTATTGAGCATAAAAAAATGGATCCAATGCGCGCCTGTCCCAAAACATTTCATAAATAGTTTGCACGGGGATTGTCCGTACGCCAAAAAAATCATGGGATTTGCCAAAACCGGCGCTGGTCGTCATAGAATTCATCTCGGCGATGCTAAAACGAAAATGATTATCCTTAGGATTGTTCGGCCCATAACCACCCACGGCACCTTTGGGTCTTAATCCGGTAGAAGTGCCTACATCCGGTGAAAGGGTTACGACTCTTTCTGCCAGTGATTTTAAAGCCGCTTCATCTCCGGTAAGATTTTCTATCGGTGTCTGCGCAATTCGGCGAAGTTTGGCCACCATCTGGGAAAAATAAGCTTGCGTCGAGATTTCCTTCATGCCATCCGCAATGCCGGGCATGATGCGTGTGGGAAGCAAAGGCCATTGATTCTCATTTTTTGCGATTTCTTGTCGGGAAATATTTTCTTCCGTTTTCAAGCGAGCTTGCACCTGACTCAGCCACTGTGCCGCTGTGCTGTCGATATCCAAAGTGGGAAAGGGATCTTCCTCTGAAATCCCTTGAATGCCTAATTTTGTTTTCAGGTCACTCATCTCGGACTTATTTAAAAGTGCCGAATGATTGCTAACCTTTCCGATGAGGGGATCAAGCCCCCAGCCTTTAATGGTGTGGGCAATGATCACCGTCGCCTGAGAGGAGCTCCTGGCTTCTTCAAGCGCGTGTGTGAGCTCCATCAGATCATGACCGCCGAGATCCAGCCATAGCTCTTTAAGAGCCGCATCGGTATAAACTTTAAGAAAAGGTTTAAGCTTTAAATTTTTCTCAAGCAGTTCAGCGCGGATTTGGGCACCGGTCTTGGCGAGGAGCGCTTGGTATGCCGAAGGCGACATGTCTTCCATGACCTTTTGGAAAATTTTTCCTCCGACTTTTTTCGCAAAGGCGGCTTTCATGCGGCCCCCCCATTTTAGCTCCACTACTTTCCAGCCTGTAGATGCGTAGCGGTTTTTCATTTCATAAAGTTTTTGGTCTTGAGTGTTTCCGTCCAGCGACTGGCGGTTGTAGTCGACGATATGCGTCACGCCCGAAAGCTTGTGCTCGGCGACAAGCGGTAAAATCTCCTGAAGATTACCTTCTTCGAATTCCGCATCGCCCAATACGGCAAAAAAATGCGAATCCGGCACCGTATAGCCATTATCCTGCAGCCATTTTTTGACCAGTGCCAGGACGATAACGGCCGCAGGACCAAGACCCACGGAACCCGTGGGAATGGTCACGCGCGGATTGAGTTTGGCGTCCGCCATCCCGGGATACGAATGTAAACCGGGCTTGTCCAAATCTGTCTTTGCGGATGAAGGTAATTGTTCGAGCAATTCGTTTAGGCCCGCTTGGTAGGCGGCGGCCAGTTCGGGAGGAGAATTCGCCAAGGTGTCGTCAATAAGTTCCTGGTAGGGGCTTGGTTTTAAAGTAATGTCATTTTCTCTCAGTCTAAAAAGAACCTCCTTGGGGATCTGCCCCAGAAAATACTGCAACGCATGATACGCCGGTGACGAATGAGGTTTGTGCGCCACATGGTCTTCGCCCCGGCGGCTAAAAAGTTCAAGCGCCATTATGATGTGAAGTGAAGAAGCCGCAGCGGCCTCGTGCCCGCCCACCCCCGGCAGACTTGTTTTCTGGCGATTAGCCCAGTCAATCATCGCAACCTCCGTCCAAAGAATAAGTTCGGAAAGTCTTTTAAGCATCGTGGCCTGTTTTAAGGTGGCAACGCGCGCCGAAAGCCTTGAGCCCGACACCCGCGCCTCGGCTCGCCGCGTCATGTCCGCGAGCGATTGGCTAACAACAGCTCTCAAATCCCTGGGATCTGCAGGTTCTTTACTAAAATTTTTATAGACGACCAGCACACTCTGAATCATCCGTTTGACGTTAATGTATTCGCGTTCTCTGATCACAAATTGAAAACTTTCTTCCAAAATAACCTCAAGTGCTTGCATTTGATTTTTTAAAGTAATTAAATCAATGGGCCGGTTTGCAACTGTTGTGTTGATTTCACTCAGCAGCTTTCTAAGCTGGCCATCGCGGATAATAAGGTACAAATAATCTTTCTTTCGAGCGGTGGCTATTCTTATTTTTTCTATAACTCCCAGGCGGCCGTGAATGTAGTCTCTGGTACTCTTAATAAGGTCCAACGCAGACCGGATATCATTATTGGCAAGGAGTGTTACGGCTGATTCGAGGCTTTCTTTTGGCATGGGTAGCATTCTGGGGGGTTGGGTATCACTCGCCACACGGGCTCTTTTTAAGCGCAGTCCGTTTTTTCCGTGGGGGCCTGCCAAAACTGATTCTAAAGAATCTGTGACATGCGCGCGGATATCCTTTGTCATCCCGGCAGGACTCGCTTTATATTTTTCAAGAATCGTAGATACATCCTCCAAAGCCAAATCGTGGTAAATCAGCTGCGTGTAATCCTCTTCCTGACTGACTATCGCATGCAGCCGGCTGCGAAATGCCGGATCCACGCTTTCAAATTTAAGCGGCGTCATCACAGGCATCAGAGCATCCGTGCCGGCGGTTGTAGTCACTTTTTTCCAAATAATCTGACTTAAGGCCACTTTGCCGGCGGCAGAACGCACCACCCTTAAAACAGGCTGTCTTTCATAGTACAAAGTAAAGGCCAGATGTCCCGTCGCGTCGCCCACATGAAAACCTTCAAGCGCAAGCTGGCCCCTTTTACGCCTGGTGCGCCATAAATGCTCATAGGAAAGACGGTGGTAAATACCGACGATGCTCAATACGATCAAATAAATGGGGCCCTGGCGCAGGGGCGTCTGCTGCAATTCCAATTGCAATCTCAACAGCTGAATTTTTAGACGCCGCTTAAGCAGAACAATCACTTGATGATTTAGATCGTCAAGCGCACTTTCGTTACGGTTCGCATGAGCTTCGGTAAAAAGTGAATGGTAGGACTTGATTTCTTTTGATAATTCGGACTCGATCCGTTTAAGCTCCGGCGGTGATCGGCCTTCAAACGATGCCAAAACCGCTGCATCCTCATCCTTTGATTCCCTTATTTCCGCTTCGTAAGGAGCCAGCCTTTCCGCATAGGATCTGACCTGAGAAAGAAAGGCTTTTATTTTTTTTATCTGAGGTGTGGGTGATTTCTTGGCTTGATTGTATTCTGAAAATAGCGCCAGTAGCTCCCTGTGCATGCGGTAAAACTCCACGGCTCTTGCATCGGTGATTTCTTCGGGAGAAACCGCTGTTTGAGATTGTGCCAGACGCGACCCTTGGAGGGATTCGGTGGATGCTTCAAAAATTTGAGGAACCGGCAGCGGGCTGTGTGCTTCAAAATATTGTCTCAGGCCGGCCAATACCCGATCTCGGACCGGATCTGGAGCCTCTAAAATACGAGATGCAAAATTTCTCGTGACTTGATAAAGCTGACCCATAGAGGGTCTAGTTTCGAGAGCCTCCCGCAAATAGTCCCCAAGCTGCGGGTCCCATTGACCATGATCATTTAAAGATGCGAAATTTTGCGCGGACGGTTCAAAGGGGGCTTCATCGAAAAAATGAAGCGTAGAAAAAAGATGCGCACCCAGCTCCAAACCTACGTCACTCTTACTGTAAATAGAGCTCTCTTTGAAATACGTTTCCCAGGACCTAAAAGCGTCTGAAATGATTTTATCGGGAACATTATAAAGAAAATGCTTAAACCGTATGGACCATTCTTGTCGCATGCCCATGCACTGAAAAACATGAAAAATTTCATGCACCAAGATGTAAGGGACGGAGGAATAGTCCAACAAAGAAATACTCGGAGGGTTTGAGAATCGCGTATAAAACCCGTAAGGAACCGGCTTGGTTTTATAAGGCGATAAAAGTTTCTTCCATGCATCGACGCGGTGATACACCCAAAATATCAGATCCTGAGGCAACGCAGGTATTATGCTTTCAAGAAGGGCTGCTTCTTTCGGGCTGGGCATTAGTCTGGCCGATTGTTGCGTGATTTGCACTAAATCCGCGGGGCCGTATGAACTCACTTCCTTCTTTGCCAACCGCCCGCCGGCAGCAGCAAACTGCAATCCTAAGTCTTTTTTTCTTTGACTCATCACGACGTTGATCTTCCCCTCGGCTTCCTCAGGTGAGGGCCATTTTAAAGCAACTAGGTGGTCGTCACGCGTCGTGGGTGTCAGCCCGAAACGCATAGCGCTGATTGCCGAGACCCGGGGCGGGACCGGCAGTGAAGTATTCAACTGCGCATCCATATGCTGACCCAACAAAATAGCTTCGTATTTTTTCTGGTTTGTTTCCTGCAAAATTTGTGGCCTTAAACAAACATACGAAATGCCCTTTTGTTTTAATTGACGCATCAGATTTACGCTGTGGTATCCGCCCGCCACAAGCGCCGCCGATGTTAAATTTTCATTTTGCATCTCCGTAAGCGCATGACCTATCATCTGCTCGTCTCGGGCAAAGGTGAGCCCATAAAACGCCTCACTTTTTTCTATCGCTTCCTCATAACCCTTTTCTAAAATACTCGTATTGTCATACCCATCTCTAAAATCTATAATTTTTTTGTTGAGAAAGCCCGTAAGCGCTGCGATATTAAAATCCTCCTTATGGGAGCGGTAATTTTCAAATTCTTCGGGCGTCAGCGATAGATCCAGCATTTTTTTAAGCAGTGTTATGTGCTGACCGGACACAAACAGCTTGTGCTCATCAGAGGTGATGCAATAAACAGCAACCAGGGCATTTTCAAGCGCTGTTTTTTCCCGGAGAATTTTTTCGACGTCCAGTTTCACGCAAAGATTCAAATACTCAAAATAGTGGGTTAGGTTGGGATAATTCCCCATCTTGTTCTGCTCCGTTAATTTTTCACTGAGCAGAGTAAAGGTGCCCCAAGCGGCTGCGTGAGACTGTCCGGACAATTTAAATAGGGCCGTATCGGAAGCGGCCTGCGTGACAACTTTTCGTTCTTCTTCCCCCAGTGAAGACAAGGCTTGCGCAAGTTCACCATTGGTTTGATCAAAGTCCACCCGCGATTCGGCCTTGCGAATTTTTTGCAGCTGCTTGAGTTCCTTGTACGAATCCATCGAGATCGCCAATTGCCCGGCCTGCTCGTATAAGAACCCGACATAATCCGTCAGTGTCGTCTTGCCGCTTTCAAAATCCTGGTAATGTCTGTCCATCATGCGCAGGAACGGATGATACACTCTGGGTTTGAGCGATTGAATCACACTTTGGACTTGTGAAAGGTAATTTTTTAGACGCTCTCTTTCGAGGCTGACATCCCGGTACAAAGAAACGGCCTGCGCATAAAGGGCTAGATTTTCTACGCCGTAAAGCCCCACCGGGCGCGTCGACGTGAGATCATAATATTCGCTGCCTTGTATCAACCCTTCCTGGATGGATGAATCGGCCAATCTTTGTCTTTCGAGCTTAGTCGCATACGGTCTAAGAAACCCAAGAGACTCATCCCCAAAACCGGCCTCCAAGAAAATAGTCTCCGCTGACATCAGCTCCAGTAGGCGCGCGATATTTTTCTGTGCGGATGAATTGGTGTGGGCGTCCTGGATGAGATAAACGATTCTCTCAGGGCCACTTGAGCTTTCCTTGGGGGCCTTCCAGGCATCTACGACCTCGGCCACCGATCGTGGAATATCAGGCAGCACATTTTTCACCCACCGCTGATCTATGTTCTTCTGATCAGAGGAGAAAAATGACGCGATTTCGGGCGCGGCGTAGCAAAAATCCTGCGCTAAAAATGCCAGGACCAGCGTGCCGGCGATGATCTTTAAATACGGTGTCTTCGGTTTTTTCATATTAAAAGGGTTTTGATACAGGATAAACCACACCCCTCGTCTTCCTTATATAGATGGAAAGTATACCTAATGAATCGTCCGAAGATAAGAGGCTTTAAAAAATTATGCACATAAAATAATTAACAATATTAACTATTTATATTAACCTATTTCAGGAAAGTAAAAATGGGCGAAGTAGGATTCGAACCCACGACCCCCTCCGTGTAAAGGAGGTGCTCTAACCAGCTGAGCTATTCGCCCGAAATATCGTTAATACTCTAACCTCCGCCCGCCTTTGGCGCGGACGGATCCGTCCTGCTGAATACAGCAGGCGGATATCATAACAAATATTCTTTATTTTTTCGACCCATCGTTTACAATGGGCAGATAAGGAGACGCCTCATGAAGCCTACTTGCTTTAACGCTTTTTTACTGATATCTGTTCTACTCTCATCCCCGGCATTCGCCGAAACAACCGAAGGAAAGGAAATAATGACCCCAGCATCCACACACGTAAAAATAGAAACTACTCTCGGCGATATCGAGGTGGAGCTTTTTTCGGCGGATGCTCCTAAAACTGTCGAAAATTTTGTGACGCTGGCCAAAAAAGGATTTTATGACGGCATCATTTTCCATCGTGTCATTCCCGATTTTATGATACAGACCGGTGACCCGACCGGAACCGGTACCGGCGGACCCGGTTATAAATTCAATGACGAATTCTCACCGAAACTGAGGCACGATAAGGCCGGGACGCTGTCCATGGCAAACTCAGGCCCCAATACCAACGGCAGCCAGTTTTTTATCACCGACACCGCGACTCCGTGGCTGGATAAAAAGCATTCTGTGTTCGGGCAGGTCACAAAAGGCATGGATATCGTGCACAAAATCGCGAACGCGCCCCGTGATTCCAGTGATAAACCAAAAACGACCATCGCGATGAAAAAGGTAACGGTACTATAATAATAAAGGCGAGTCCGGTGGAAATCCGAGAACCGCACCGGAGAGTCCTTCGTGGTGCGGCCAGCCTTTCGATAGGTCCGTAACCTCGGACAGAAGTTTTCCGGTGGCGGACGTGTAATTCACGCGGAACACCCGGTATCCATGCCACCGGAAAATAGCTCCGACGCGGACATCCTGCTCCGGGTTATGCAAGTCTACATAAAGAAGCGGATGACATTTTTCGATCGTCTCGCGGGAACCTTCAAGGACTTTGGATTCTTCTCCCTCGACGTCAATCTTGATGAATTGCGGCGTTGGGTGACGCGCCTCGCCGATAAAACTGTCGAGCGTAAGGACAGACACCGTTGTTGAATCGACGTTCCGATCGGATAAGCCGGTCAGATGACCTTCCCAGGTGTTGTTGCCCGCCGTAAAAGTGCCCTTGCCTTTATAATTACTGAGAGCCGCCGGATAGATATCGATATTTTTAATTTTATTCAAGGAGATCAACGTTTCGATCTGCCGCACATTTTCAGGTAAAGGTTCAAAAGCATAAACCTTTCCGGAAGGACCCGTCAGTCGGGAGAACAGAAGCGAATGAAGTCCTGTGTTGGCTCCGACATCGAATACGACATCACCGGGACGAATATATTTTTTAAAAGCTTTGACGCCACCCGGCTCCCATCCCCCAAAAATATGCGCCCAGCCGGAATATTCATTCACGACGTATCGGTTGCCCGCGAGCGGTCCACGAAGAATCGTCACCGTCGAGCCCGACGGAAAAATCGCTTTTTTAATTAATTTTTTAAAATTCAGCATACGTTTTGTATATTTTAAATAGCATACCATTCCGCGGTATAATGAGTCTCATGAATTCCGATAAAGTCCATACGCTCGCCGTCATAGGAGGCGGCATTGCCGGTGCAGGCATCGCGCGCGATGCGGCGCTGCGCGGACTGGATGTGGTACTT
>JAHFFI010000145.1 GCA_023248025.1 Candidatus Omnitrophota bacterium | reverse complement strand
TCTTTCAAGGTAATTAAAAGTATCCGCGTTTCAAGCGACGCGGACCTCATGGCGTTGACGCAGTTCTCGCCGGACGCGTTTTTATTCGATAGCAAGGTATCCGGTCATTATGGCGGGACAGGGCAGCGATTTGACTGGGACATTTTAAGGTCGAAAAAAATCACAAGACCCTTTATAATTTCAGGAGGACTTTCCTGCGCCAATGTGGCTCAGGCCGTGAAAGCGCTGCCGTTATACGGTGTGGATGTATCGAGCGGGGTGGAGCGCTCGCCCGGAAGAAAAGACAAGGCGCTTCTTAAGGAATTTATCAGACGTGCTAAAAAAAATTAAATTCAATAACTCGCTTCCAGACCGCCACGGCCATTTCGGCCCGTTTGGCGGGAAATATGTGCCAGAAACCCTCATGTCGGCATTGGATGAGCTGGAACGCGTATACCGTAAAGCCAAACAAGATCCCAAGTTTACGAAAGAATTTCGGTATTATCTGGAATATTTTGCGGGTAGACCCACGCGACTCACCGAGGCTAAACGCCTGGCGAAATTAATTGGTGTAAAGCGTTTTTTTCTGAAGCGTGAAGATTTGCTGCACACGGGTTCACATAAGATAAACAATACTTTGGGACAGATTCTCCTGACGACGCGCATGAATAAAAAACGCGTGATCGCCGAGACCGGTGCGGGCCAACACGGTGTTGCCACGGCCACCGTTTGCGCACTTTTTGGTGTGAAATGCGATGTTTATATGGGCGAAGAAGACGTACAGCGCCAAAAGCTTAATGTCTTTCGCATGAAACTTCTTGGCGCGCGTGTTATTTCCGTCCGGACAGGTTCGCAGACTTTGAAGGATGCGGTGAACGAGGCGATCCGCGACTGGGTTACCAATGTTCGTGATACGCATTACATTATAGGCTCCGTCATCGGGCCTCATCCGTATCCCATGATTGTCAGGGATTTTCAATCCATTATCGGAAAAGAAACAAAAAAGGATTTAAAAAAAATGGGTGTGCGTGAACCCGACTACATCGTGGCCTGCGTGGGCGGCGGCTCCAATAGCATCGGGCTTTTTTACCCGTTCCTTTCATCCCAAGCAAAGATTATCGGCGTTGAGGCGGCGGGGCGTGGTCTGCATTCGGGCCATCATGCTGCGACGCTCACAGCCGGTCAGGTGGGCATTCTGCACGGTTCTAAGAGCTGGGTGCTGCAGGATGAGAACGGGCAGGTGAGTCTCGCGCATTCTATTTCTGCGGGTCTGGATTATCCCGGGGTAGGTCCGGAACACGCGTATCTTAAAACGTCGGGACGTGTTCAGTATGTCTCGGCGACGGACAACGAAGCGTTGAGGGGTCTTAAAACTTTAAGTGAATGTGAAGGCATTATTCCGGCTCTTGAGCCCGCACATGCCATCGGGTATCTATTGAAAAATAAAGCGCGGTTCAAAAAAAGCGATATCGTGGTCATGTGTCTTTCCGGTCGCGGCGATAAAGACGTGGAGCAGGTATCAGAAGCTCTTTCGCTATGAAAAAACGCATCGAAGCTAAATTTGAAAAACTTCGATCAAAGAAACAGAAGGCGCTGATTGCGTTTATGACAGCCGGAGACCCCAGTCTTTCTCAGAATGAAGCGCTAGCACTTGCCTTTGAGAAGGATGGCGTTGACCTTTTGGAGCTAGGCGTCCCATTTTCGGATCCTCTCGCGGATGGACGTGTCATTCAAGCCTCTTCGCAGCGTTCACTCAAACGCGGCACGACGTTGGCCAAAATTCTTAAGCTTGTCAGAGCTATCCGTAAAAGATCTGAAATGCCCATAGCGCTCATGAGTTATGCCAATCCCATCTTTCACTACGGTTTAAAACGTTTTGCAAAAAATGCGAGAAAGGCCGGGGTGGATGGCGTTATTATTCCGGATCTGCCGCCGGAAGAAGCGGCGGAATGGATAAAAATACTTAAAAACGCTGAGCTTGATTTGGTATTTTTACTGGCTCCGACCAGTTCTCTGAAAAGGGTGCAGTCGGTTACCCGCCACTCACGTGGATTTGTGTATTATGTGTCGATCACGGGTGTCACAGGCGCTCAAAAGTCCCTGCCTCTTTCGGTGGAGGCCAATATTCGTTTAGTGAAAAAAAATACGCGTCTGCCGGTTTGTGTAGGTTTTGGAATTTCAACACCCGATCAGGCCAAACAGGCCTGCAAAACCGCGGATGGGGTCATCGTGGGAAGCGCTATTGTTCGACAGCTGGCTCTACGGCCCAAACTTTCCGCCGCGCAATTCTCCCATCGTGTGGTTCGTCCTTTCGCCGTAGCTCTCGGCAAGAACGGATCGCGCTAATGGCCTACGCAGTCATTATGGCGGGAGGGCAGGGCGAACGTTTTTGGCCGCTCACGCACAAAAAACTCCCCAAATATCGTATTTGCCTGGACGGGAAGATCTCACTCCTGCAGAAAACGTACAAGCGACTGAGAAAACTTTACTCCGTAAAAGAAATTTTTGTAGTTACCACGAAAGATCATGTGCGCATGATACGCGACGAATTGAAGCTTGCTCCGGCGCAAATCATTATCGAGCCGCTCAGGCGCAATACGGGTCCCGCGATCCTGCTTTCTACGGCGCTCATCGCCAAGCGGTTTGGCGATAACGCGGTCGTGACTTTTTATCCGGCGGACCACGTAATCCAAAATGAAAAACTTTTTCAAGACACCATGAGACAAGCCCAACGCATTGCTGAGAAAAAAGAAATGCTAGTGATGATTGGCATCACGCCAAGCTTTCCGGCCACTGGGTATGGGTACAT
>JAHFFI010000055.1 GCA_023248025.1 Candidatus Omnitrophota bacterium | reverse complement strand
TTATTCTGCTCCCAAAAAATCCGCGGAAAAGTTGAAAAGTATGGACGAAGTGGACCCGGAGCTTAAGCGTACGTTTGAAAAGCTCGGTATTCCGCTCATGGAGCAGAAAAAACTGGCCGGTGTGGCCGTAGACGCTATTTTTGACAGCGTTTCCGTGGCCACGAGCTACAAGCAAAAACTTCTGGAGGGTGGCGTCGTATTCTGTTCTTTTTCAGAGGCTGTGGAAAAATATCCGGACCTTGTAAAAAAGTACATGGGCTCGGTCGTGCCGTATACGGACAATTATTTTGCGGCTTTGAATTCGGCTGTTTTTTCCGACGGCTCATTTGTCTATATCCCTAAAAATATAAAATGCCCCATGGAACTTTCAAGCTATTTCCGCATCAACACCGAGGGGTCCGGGCAGTTCGAGCGCACGCTCATTATCTGCGAAGACAATAGCCAGGTGAGCTATCTCGAAGGCTGCACCGCTCCCAAATTTGACTCTAACCAGCTTCATGCGGCAGTGGTTGAACTGGTAGCGATGGACAACGCCGAGATCAAGTATTCGACGGTGCAGAACTGGTACGCGGGGGACCCTGTGACGGGAAAAGGCGGTATTTATAATTTTGTGACCAAGCGCGGGAAGTGCGCCGGTAAAAATTCCAAGATCTCTTGGACGCAGGTCGAGACGGGTTCTGCCATCACGTGGAAATACCCGAGTTGTGTGCTGGTCGGCGATAATTCTGTCGGCGAATTTTATTCAGTGGCATTGACGAACCATTTTCAGCAGGCCGACACCGGCACAAAAATGATTCATATCGGAAAAAACACCAAGAGCACCATTATTTCCAAAGGCATCTCGGCCGGCCGCTCCAACAATAACTACCGGGGTCAGGTGGACATCAAAAGATCGGCGGACGGCGCCAGGAATTTCACTCAATGCGATTCGCTTTTGGTGGGTTCCGCCTCCAAGGCCAATACGTTTCCTTATATTGATGTGGCCAACGCGACGGCGCAAGTGGAGCATGAGGCATCCACGTCCAAGATAAGCGACGACCAGCTTTTTTATTTTCGGCAACGCGGCATTTCTTCCGAAGACGCGGTGAGCGCTATTATCAACGGTTTCTGTAAGGATGTATTTCGCGAGTTGCCGGGAGAATTTGCCGTGGAAGCCACTCAGCTTCTTGGTTTGAAGCTCGAAGGCACGGTGGGGTGAAGACAGGAGAAAAAAGATGCTGGTCATTAAAGATTTGTGGGTAAAAATTGATTCGAAAGATATTTTAAAGGGTTTTTCGCTCACTGTGAACGCGGGCGAAATGCACGCCATTATGGGTCCCAACGGCTCCGGTAAAAGCACTTTGGCGAAAGTGATCGCAGGAGATGAACATTACGCGGTGACGAAAGGCGAAATTTTATTCAAAGGCAAAAGTATTCTGGGGCTTGAACCGGAAGACAGGGCGCTTCTCGGTATTTTTCTTGCGTTCCAATACCCAGTCGAAATACCCGGTGTGAATAATGCGAGTTTTTTGAGGATGGCGTTCAATGCCAAGCGTAAATATCAGGGCCAGAAGGAAGTGGACCCCTTGGAATTCGAAGAAATCCTGACGGAACGCGCCAAAATAGTCGACATGCCGAAGGATTTTCTGAAGCGCTCGGTAAACCACGGCTTCTCAGGCGGAGAAAAGAAAAGAAATGAGATTCTGCAGATGGCTGTTCTTGAACCGGAGCTGGCCATTCTTGATGAGACGGACTCAGGCCTGGATATTGATGCGCTGCGCGAAGTGGCGAACGGCGTAAATCTCCTGAAAAAACCGAGCACCGCGACGGTTGTGATCACGCATTACCAGAGACTTTTGGATTATATCAAGCCTGACTTTGTGCACATTCTGATGGACGGAAAAATAGTCCGGTCCGGCGGAAAATCACTTGCGTTGGAATTGGAGAAAAAAGGTTATGACTGGATTGAGCGCGCCCCCGCTTAAAAAGGAAGTTTCTGTCACGCAGTGGTTGGCAGACCTGCGCACGCAGGCTTACGCCCGCTATGAGAAGACGGGTTTTCCCACGAGACAATGGGAAGCATGGAAATACATGGATCTGGCGCCCATGAACGCAGCGCTGGCCGGGACTTCGCCCAAGAACCTGGCTGATGTCATTCTCGATGACATAAATCCATATTTGATCAAACCCGAAGCCGCGCGCATCGTATTCGTGAACGGTGTTTATTCCAAACCGCTCTCATTTTGTGGCAAGCCCGGAAAGTTTACTTTAGAACATTTGGAAAGTGCTTTTCGTTCTCATCCGAGCGAGCTTAATGAACATCTGGGAAAGCTCACGACTGCGGAAAAGAGTACATTTGTTGACATCAATACATTTAGTTTTCGTGACGGAGTTTTTCTGAGTGTGCCGGAAGGCACGCAGGTCGAAGGTGCCATCGAATTATTATTCATCCACACGGAGGATCATCCCGAACCGCTCATCGTGCACCCGCGTATTCTCATCCTCGTGGGAAAAAACGCAAAAGCGCACGTGGTCTCGAGCCACATAGCGCTTGGGCAGCGTGTTTGTGCGGGAAACGAAGTGATGGAAGCCTATCTCGAACCGTCCGCGGAATTGGAATACGTCAATGTACATCGCGGCGGACCGAAAGCGGTACAATTTTTTACGGGATTTTTTTCGCTCAAGGAAAAAAGTGTTTTGAAGGCTTTTACGTTCGTTGACGGCGAAGGGGTCACACGCTCAGATATCAAAACACACTTTGATGGGCCCGGAGCGCAAGCTTTTTTGCAGGGTTTGGCACTTTTATCCGGCGTAGCGCAAGTCTTTACACATGCGACGGCGGACCACGAGGCGCAAAAGGGCTTAAGCCGTCAGAGTTATAAAAATATTCTTTCGGGACAAAGTCAGTCTGAATTCAATAGCCTTGTGTCCGTGCGGCCGACGGGAGCCAAAACGGACTCGCAACAACTTTCACGAAGCCTCTTGCTTTCGGAAGGCGCAGTCGCGCATGCCAGGCCGCAACTCCGCATCGATATCGACGATGTCGTCTGCGCGCACGGCGCCACGGTGGGGCAGCTTCAAAAAGGCGAGCTTTTTTATCTCAGGACGCGCGGTCTTTCCGAAAAGGATGCGCGTTTTATGCTAACTTTTGGTTTTGCCGAAGAAACTTTAAATGCCGTGGAGTTGCCATTGCTGCGTGAGATGCTTCGCGAAAGAATATCGGAAAAATTAGGGAAGATAGTGGGCGTATGATGACGCGCGCTCTGGACGTGGAAAAGATCCGTAAAGAATTTCCGATGCTTACCAGCCGTATGAACGGCCAGACGCTCGTGTATCTGGACAATGCCGCCACGACCCAGAAACCGTCGGCCGTCATAGACCGCATGAATCGTTTTTATCGTCAAGAATACGCAACTATTCACCGCGGTGTTTATACCTTTAGTCAGCTTTCTACAGAGGAATGTGATGCCTCCCGCGAACGCGTTCGCGCATTTTTAAACGCGGCCAAGACTCAGGAAATTATTTTTACGCGCGGTGCGACAGAAGCCATTAATCTTGTGGCCAGAAGCTACGCGGCGAAATTCTTAAAGTCGGGTGACGAGATACTTATCTGCGAAACCGAGCATCACTCCAATATCGTGCCCTGGCAGGCGATCGCGAAGGAAAAAGGGCTGGTTTTGAAAGTGGCTCCGGTGGACGACCGAGGAGAAATAGACCTCGAAGAATTCCAGAAAATGCTGGGTGCGCGCACGTATCTTGTGGCAGTAGGCCATGTGTCGAACGCGCTGGGTACGGTGCATCCAATAGAAGAGATCGTAAAACGAGCTCATCATGCGGGAGTGGTGGTGCTTGTGGACGGCGCACAGGCCGTACCCCATATGAAAGTCGACGTTCAGGCGCTCGACTGCGATTTTTATTGTTTCTCAGGTCACAAACTTTACGGGCCGACCGGGATTGGCGTTCTTTATGGCAAAGAAAAATATCTGGAAGCAATGGATCCGTATCAATTCGGCGGTGACATGATAGAGACGGTGGGTTTTGACAAGACCACTTACGCGAAGCTTCCGGCCAAGTTCGAGGCGGGCACACCCGCCATCGTCGAGATCGTGGGCCTCGTCCCGGCCATCGACATGCTTGAAAAAATCGGTTGGGACGCCATACATCAATACGAACAGGAGCTTCTAGAATACGCCACCACTGAGCTTCAGAAAATACCGGGATTACGTATCATCGGCACGGCCAAAGAAAAAGCGGCCGTTATTTCATTCGTGTTAGACGGCGTGCATCCGCATGACATCGGCACCGTGCTCGATCAGCTCGGTATCGCCATCCGCGCCGGACATCACTGCGCGTATCCTACGATGAAGCGTTTCGGCGTAGCCGCGACCGCGCGCGTGTCTTTTGCGTTTTACAACACTTTTGAGGAAATAGATAAGCTCGTAAAAGGGCTTCAAAAGGTCGGGGAGATTTTTGGATGATGGCCGTCAAGCTCGATGACCTTTATCAGGAAGTGATCTTAGATCATAATAAACGGCCGCGTAATTATGGTGAATTGGGCGATGCAACCGCCTACTCTCACGGCGTGAATCCTCTTTGCGGCGATGATTATCATGTGACGTTGGCGGTCGAGAGTGGCCGGATAAAAAAAATAATGTTCAAGGGCACGGGTTGCGCCATCTCCAAGGCCAGTGCGTCGCTTATGACGGAATCGGTCGAAGGCAAATCGGTGCAGGAAGCCAAGACCCTGAAGGACGCGTTTCTTGAGTTATTAACCAAAGATACGGTATCGGAAAGCTCGAGAAAAGCAGTCGGCAAGCTTAAATTTTTCGAGGGAGTTAAACATTTTCCAGTGCGCGTGAAATGTGCCACCTTGGCCTGGCACGCGTTGGCGGACGCATTAAAAGACGGGGGCTCTTAAAATGACGACGGCTCATGAAATACAGATTACAGTGGAAATCACACCCAATCCCAACACATTGAAATTCAACGTGAATAAAATGCTCTTGGAGGCGGGCTCCATCGATTTTCCCACTAAAGAAAAATCTAAGGAATCGTATCTGGCTGCTGAAATTTTCGGGATAGGTCAGGTAACGGGTGTTCTAATCGGTACGACTTTTGTGACGGTAACGAAAGAGTCTGATGTGAGGTGGGAAGAGATTGCTCAAACATTGACGGAAAAGCTGAAAACTCTTTTAAGTTCTGATAAAGAACTTTTCTCCTCAAGCCTTACCCCCGCAGCCCCCGTGCGGAACACCGCGGACAACGAGATCGAACAGAAGATACGCGCGATCCTTGACAGCGAGATTCGCCCGGCCGTGGCTATGGATGGAGGCGACATTGTATTTTACGGTTATGAGAACGGTGTTGTGACGCTTCACTTGCAGGGTTCTTGCAGTTCATGCCCCAGTTCCGTGATGACGCTCAAGATGGGCGTGGAGAACCGCCTGAAACAGTCCATTCCCGAAATCAAAGAAGTTGTGCAAGTTTAATGAGTTTGCGATACTAAAAAAATGATTGAGCCTGAGATAGAACAGAACGAGACCTCAAAGGAGACTAAAAAGAAGCTCCGCGAGAAAGTGCTGCGTCTCAAAAAAGAGCGTAACGCCTATATCGTCGCCCACAATTACCAGAACTACGAAGTTCAGGAAGTGGCGGATATTCTCGGGGATTCGTTGGCCCTCTCAAAAGCCGCGATTGGCACAGGTTCTGACGTGGTGGTCTTTTGCGGCGTCGATTTCATGGCCGAAAGCGCTAAGATACTCAATCCCGAAAAGAAAGTACTTTTGCCCGTACGTGAAGCGGACTGTCCGATGGCCTTGATGGCGACGGGTGAGCGGTTGAGAGAAAAGAAGAAAGAATATCCTGACGCTGCGGTCGTATGCTATGTGAATAGCTCCGCCGAAGTGAAGGCCGAAAGTGATATCGCCTGTACGTCGTCCAATGCGATCAAGATCGTGAAATCACTGCCTCATAAGCAGATTTTATTTGTTCCTGATAAAAATCTCGGTCATTACGTTCAGCGTTTCTGTCCCGAGAAAGAAATTATTCTATGGCAGGGTTTTTGCACGACGCACATCCGCATCACCCCGGAAGAGGTGTTGGCAACTAAAGCAAAATATCCGAATGCTCCTTTTATCGTGCACCCCGAATGCCCGCCCGCGGTGATAGATTTGGCAGACCATGTATGCGCTACAAGCGGTTTTTCACCTTTTATTTCCAAGTCCCAAGCGGATACTTTTATCATCGGAACGGAAGTCGGGATGATTTATAAATTGAAGAAAGATTTTCCGAACAAACGTTTTGTCATGCCAACGGAGCATTTTGTCTGCCAGACTATGAAAATGACGACGCTGGGTTGGGTTGCACATTCGCTGGAAACCCTGGAACATGATATTCAGATACCCGAAGACATCCGCCGCCGCGCCGAAGTTACTTTGAAGCGCATGATGGACGTCTCAAACGACCATCCCAACGCAGTTATCGCGAGCTATTAGCGGGGCATGAGTATTGTTCGATTCACCGCCGGGTTCTGTCAATCGTGGCAGCAGCACAGCCATTGCAGTAACCGCCGGGTCCTGTCAAAGGACAAGGTCTATTTGTCCTCGCCGTCTATTAGCGGCTCCGGGCAAATAGACCTCGCCCTTTGCCACCCGTCGGGTAATATTTGCTAATGGTCTAGGACCCAGCAAGGGTGGATCCGAGTCAGGCTCTGTCGGAAGTGTTAGGCGAAAAGAACACCCGATTCCAGGCGCCAAACGGATCGGTGTTCGCGGTGTTTGGTTAGAATAACGACATACTGATTAAAGATGAGGATGCAAAAGTGTTTAAAAATATTGTTCCGGTAGCCAGTGGAAAAGGTGGCGTGGGTAAATCTACCGTTAGCGCCAATCTTGCTCTGGCGTTACAAGCCAAAGGCTTAAAGGTTGGATTGATGGATGCCGATGTCTACGGCCCCAGCATTCCGACTATTTTGGGAATCACGGAAAAACCGGTGACTGAGAACGGCAAACTCAGGCCCGTGGAAAAATTTGGCATCAAAGTTATCTCGACTGCTTTTTTTGTACCGGGAAATGAGGCCGTGATATGGCGCGGGCCCATGTTGCATAAAATGATACAGGATTTTTTTAGCGCGGTGGATTGGGGAGACTTGGACATTCTGATCGTTGATCTGCCGCCGGGGACAGGCGATGTACAGCTCAGTCTTTGTCAGACCATTCCCGTGACGGGCGCCGTAATTGTCTCGACGCCGCAGGAGGTAGCCTGGAACGTGGCGCAGAAGGCTATTCTGATGTTCGATAAATTAAACGCGCCCATTCTTGGCATTATCGAAAATATGAGTTATTTCAGCTGTAGCCATTGTCATGAAAAAGAAGAAATATTTAGCCGTGGGGGCGCCAAAAAAGCGGCCGAACGTCTTGAGATCCCTTATTTGGGTGAAGTGCCCATCGTGACGGCGATACGAAAGACGGCTGACGAGGGAGACCCGGTGGTGCATTCGGATCCGTCGAGCGAGCAGGCTAAGAATTTTATTCAGATAGCCGACAATCTCGTGCAGCAATTAAAGAACCAGAAAGAAAAAGGCAGTTCAAAAAAAGCGCCTATCAAGATTAGCCCGGCAGGACAGACTCCGCTCGAGATTATATGGAATGACGGCGCGGTCAGTAAGTTTGACGCAAAAAAACTGCGGGCTGCATGTCCATGTGCCGCCTGTGTCAATGAGATCACGGGCCAACGCACGATAAAACTCGAATCTGTCCCGGCCGATATCAAGCCCGCCGCTATTCACTCGGTGGGGCGTTACGCGCTTCAGATTGTCTGGAGCGACGGTCATTCGACCGGGTTGTACGGTTTCGATTATCTGCGAAATATGAATTGATGGAAATTGACGAGCGTTTTAAAGAGGGCTTACGTCTTTTTAAAAATGGCCATTATTTTGAAAGTCATGAAGTGATAGAGGCGCTTTGGCTGGAAACGCCGGAGGACGATCCCTGGCGCGATCTTTACAAAGGGGTGATACAGGCGGCCGCTGCCATTTATCAATTTAAACGCGGTATTTTAAGCGGTGCTTTGGGGCTGTACCGCAGCTCCGTCAAATATCTTGAGGCCTATAGACCCGAGGCCATGGGACTGCAAGTCGGAAAACTTATTGAGGACATGTCGGTCTGCTTCGATGAGCTCAATCGCTCCTGGGGCCGGGGACACGTGATTATAGACATGAAAAAATTACCACACCCTGATTTTAAATTTGAGGACTAATCAATAGCATGAATATTCAAGATAGTTGGGAAAAAGCACTTAAGACGACACAGATTATCCGGGCACGCGCGCAGTCGCTGGAGACTTTCTCGGCTACCACGCTGCCGTATGTGTTTCTGGCCCAATCTGCCATTAATTCCGGTGACACAGTCGTGAGGAAAGGCGAGATCATCGTCGAAAAGCCAGCAATTGTATTGCCATTCAACTTACCCCAATTCGAGGGCTTCGATTTTGAAGAAGGTATGAAGATGGACGAAAATCTTTTGAAGACATTTTTACTCGTGCGCGGGGTGACATTCCCGTCGCTTAAGTACAACAATAAGACTGATTCCTTGACGGTTCATGAAGGAAAGCTTCAGGGCGCAATAGAGCTTTTCCACAATCGTCTGCAGCGAGAAGAGGATGCAAAAACAGGGCTTATTGTGGGCGCCGAAGATGTGTGGCCCTTTTCCGTGCTGCTTTTTATCTGCAGTCAGGTTTTCCGTTCAGCCGACAAAGATCTAAAGCGCCTCTTTGACGACCACTACCGCCGTGGGTTGATGTCCTAAATCCCTCGGATCTATTAATCCAAGTAACCGACGGGGCCTGTCAAAGGACGAGGTCTATTTGTCTCCGCCATCAAATCGCACGAGCGATTTGTGGACGGATCCGTCCTCTGGCGGACTCGCCGTCTATTAGCGGCTCCGGGCAAATAGACCTCGCCCTTTGCCACCCGTCGGGTTCTCTGGGCCTTAATCGGCTCTATCAATCCCTGTAACCGCCGGGTCCAATGCACGCCGCATCCACCATCCGTTTGGCGCCTGGAATCGGGTATTCTTTTCGGCTCCGCCATATCTTGACTACGGCTAACTAGCGGATGGATGTGGGCGTTCGCCTCAAAGAA
>JAHFFI010000054.1 GCA_023248025.1 Candidatus Omnitrophota bacterium | reverse complement strand
GAAACCGCGGCCTATCTGAAACGAAAGCGCACCATCCTGGTCGCGAAAAATCGGTGCGTATTTTTCAAGCGTATCAATGGCGTCGGAAAGAAAAACACCGAGGGCCACGTCGGCATTGTAGAGAAGGCCGCCCAGGATGAACGCCGCGTCGTCGGACTGGCCGGGACCCACGCGGTGGCGGATGTAAAAATAACGCTGGGTTGCGGCATCCACCGTGCCTTCGGTGCCGACGATCAAGCCCTTTTTCTGAAATTCCGGGATATCGGCCTCATGCTCTTCGTGGGCCAAACGCTCCCCGTCCAGATTCATGTCAAGCATGGTCTTTGTGTCAATGACATAGCAGCGTCCGCCGCCTATCTTCACTTTATAGAGCTTCTCCGCTTCTTTGCGAATATCGGGGTTATCGCGCAGGCCTCCGAGGTACAGGCCCCGCAGCACATCGGGCGCATTCACTTTTCTTTCGTGAAAATATTCGATGCCAAGAATCGCCTCTCCGTTGTTGTTGATCAAACGATCGCGCTTACCGCCGTTCATGCAGTCTTCTGCGAATTGAAAAATATCATCAATAACCGCTTGGCGCCGCGCTTTTATGTCCTCAGGATCAAGATCCAACGCCCTGACGACGTCGTCGATGGTGGTATTCACATAAGTTCTTTTATCAAACACGCCTGAGCCGTTGTGCGCCCGGCCTTCGATGGACTGGATAAGAAGAAGATCCTGGATGTCGGGTGAAGTATCAAGCCGCTCATAAGATTTTAGAAGCGCGTGGTCGGCAATAATTAGCTCTCGAGGAGCGATGGAATGTAACTGCATTTGAATGATTATATCACGGCAAGAGATTTATTCAAAAAAGGCCCCTGGCTTTATGGCAAAACCCGCTAGAAATTCCTGCGCGCCCATTTTTTTCCGCCCTTCTAACTGCAACTCTTCGATTCGGACAGCACCCTCTCCGGCCATAACGACAAGACCCTCTTTGGCTGAGGCTGTTAATACTTGTCCCGGTTTCTGCAGAGAACCGCTTTTTTCAAGTTGCGTCTTCAGTATCACGATGCGCTTACCCTGGTAAAAAACAAAACTTCCCGGCCAGTCCAAAAGCGCCCGGACCCTGCTATGGATCGCCTCCGAAGAAAGTTGCCAGTCCACGCGGCCATCTTCTTTCGTGAGTTTCCTCGCGTAACTGGACAAGGATTCGTCTTGAGCTGTTAATTTTACATTATTTTTTTCCAGCTGATCCAATGCTTCAACCACAAGAACGGCTCCCATTTGGGCCAGGCGCGTTTCCAAAGAATAAATGGTCTCATCCTTAGATACGGAGAGTTCTTTTTTTAAAATAATATCCCCGGCATCCAATTTTTCAGTCATCTGGATGATACAAACCCCTGTCCGAGTGTCGCCGCTCATAAGTGTCCAGTGTATAGGCGCTGCACCGCGGTATTTTGGTAAAAGCGACGGATGAATATTGATGGAGAGTTTTTTGGGTAGTGCGAGAATGCTCCTGGGAAGCAACAGACCAAATGAAGCTACGACAAATACGTCCGCGGCGAAATTCGTAAGCTTATTTATAACACCCGCATCTATAAAGTTGGGTGTCTCCGTCACAGACAATCCATTTTTTTGGGCCCATTCTTTCACAGGTGAATGAGCAACCTTCAAATTACGGCCTTGAGGTTTTGAGGGGGTTGTAACCACGTGAAGAAGTTTATGAGCGGATGCGGAGATCGCCTCCAACGCCGGAATACCAAAAGCGCTGGTCCCGAAAAATAGTATGGTCAGCGGACTGCCTTCGACCGCGCCAAGAGTCTTTTCTTGGCTTTGCGGCTTTTTAGAGGTCCTAAGCGGTCCACGAAGAGGATTCCGTTAAGATGATCTGTCTCATGCTGAAAAATTCGGGAAAGAAGCCCGGACGCTTTGACCTCTACGGTCTCTCCTTTTAAATTCATCGCACGAAGAACCACTCGCTTAGCGCGTTTCACCGGCTCATGGAGCTCAGGAATCGAAAGACAGCCTTCAAATTCTTTTATGAGGCCCTGTTTTTTCACGATCACGGGATTGAAGAATACCAGTTCGTTGCCGAGTACCTGATCTGCGCTTGCCACAAACATCTGCTTAAGAACACCCACTTGGTTTGCGGCCAGCCCCACACCTTTTTCAGCATACATCGTTTCGATCATATCCATAGCAAGACGACGCTCCACATCGGTGATCTCCGTAATTTCCGAGGCACGGGTCATCAACACTTTATTGGGATACTGAACAACGGAAAGAATGGCCATAAGGATTAAATAATATCAAATCCTCACGGACGTGTCCATAAGTCGCCTCAACTCTATTCGCCTTGCCAGGTCCCGGACCCCGGAAGTGTTTCATTCGGATCTATTAATCCACGTAACCGACGGGGCCTGTCAAAGGGAATGCTCTATTTGTCCTCGCCGTCTATTAGCGGCTCCGGGCAAATAGAGCATTCCCTTTGCCACCCGTCGGGTTCTCTTTGTTTTAATAGAACTCTCATTAGCTAATGGTATGAGGACCCCGGAAGTGGTCCTTGGGGGCGCGTTTGAGATTGGCGAGCCATGGAAACCTACTCTTACACACGAGCCAATCTCAATCGAGCGAGAGATTTCCTCGGAGGGGAAATCCGAGCGTCGACCCAAAGGACTACTTCCGGGGTCCGGGACCTGGCAATGGGTGTTCTTCGGGAGCGGGCGGGACTATCTGGCGGTTACGCTTGATAAATAAGACTTTATTGCGGGTCCACGTCAATGGTGAGGGAGATTTTTACTTTCTTGAAGGCTCGAATGCGTTCGGTGAGCCAGGCGTTGATCTCAGGAATCGATGGTCCCTTCACGTAAAGATTCCAGCGAAATTGTCCGCGCTCTTTTGAAATGACGCAGGGCGCGGGCCCCAGCACGCGAAAAGATTTTTCTTTGGCTTCCTCCCCCAAATGATAGGACAGGCGCAGGATTTGATTCACGACTTCTTTTTCAGAGCTTCCTGTGACAATCAGTTGAACGAGTGAACGGAATGGAGGCATTTCCAGTTCTTTCCTAAAAATGATCTCTTTTTCATAAAATTCCAAATAATTATGGTCTTTCGCGGCAATGATGGCATAATGCCCCGGCACATAACTTTGCACAAGTACTTTTCCCGGAATATCTCCCCGCCCTGCGCGGCCCGAGACCTGTGTCAATATCCCGAATGTGCGCTCTGCCGCACGAAAATCCGGCAGATGAAGCGCGGTGTCCGCAGAAATAACTCCAATAAGCGACACGTACGGAAAATCATGGCCCTTCGCAATCATTTGTGTTCCGATAAGAATATCGATCTCTCTTTTTTTAAACTGGTTCAATATGGTCTCATGGGAATATTTTCGTGAAGTCGAATCCGTGTCCATCCGGCCGATACGGGCTCCGGGAAAAAGACGCCTCGCTTCTTCCTCAACTTTCTGTGTGCCTATGCCAAAGTAATGCAGATTTGATTTCTGGCATCCCGGGCACAACCTCATCGGCACCGTTGTGTATTCGCATGAATGACAGACCAGTTTTGCCTTGTCAAAGTGATACGTAAGTCCCACGCGGCAGTCATTGCAGCTGGCCACATATCCGCAGGATGAACAATGCAAGTACGTGGAGAACCCCCGGCGGTTGAGAAAAAGAATGGTCTGCTCTTTTTTTGTTAGCGTGTTTAGCACCTGTTCTTCAAGAACTCGTGAGAAAATGGGTTCACGTTTACCGTGCGCCTCACGGCGCATGTCCACTACCTGGACTTCGGGAAGCGGTCTTTTTTCAATGCGTTCGGGCAATTCCAGTCGTGTGATTTCGCCCGTTTGGGAAGCAAAATAAGATTCGAGCGACGGCGTAGCACTTCCCAAGACGACAACCGCTTTTTCTAGCTCTGAGCGTTTAGCCGCAACCGTACGGGTCTGGTAACGAGGTGTTTCATCCTGTTTATAAGAAGTGTCGTGCTCTTCATCGATAATGATGAGTCCAAGATCACGCACCGGACTGAAAATAGCCGAACGCGCACCCACCACCACCCTGGCTCTACCTTCCCGGATACGATGCCACTCCTCGACGCGTCGCGCCGGCGAAAGCCGGCTATGGATCACCGCCACTTCTTCGTCGAAGCGAGAAACAAAGCGTTCGACCGCCTGGGGTGTGAGTGAAATCTCAGGGACCAATACGATGCTGGATTTAGATTTTTTCAAAAGTTCACCGATGAGCTGCATATAAACTTCTGTTTTTCCGCTGCCGGTGATCCCATGCAGAAGGAATTGACCGGCCTCACCCGTATGGATTTTATTTAAAATGACATCGAAGGCTTTTTTTTGATGCGCAGTAAGCAAAAGAGGCTTGGGATTTAAAAGCTCAGCCGGTTTATGAGATTTTGCGGAGCGACTGGTCATAAGCCACTTCCCTTTTTTGAACGGCGCGGGAAGCGCTGCTTCGATTGCCTGACCCCAGGAACAGAGCGTATAATCCGACATCCAGCGAGTGAGCTCCAGAAACGAAGCGTCAAGAATGGGTCGAGCATCTATGATACTCTCGATGTCTTTTATTTCTTCCGCCGCAGGGTTTTGTGAAAAGCCCACCACATAACCCACCCGTTTGCGATTCCTCACCGGCACAAATACGCGTTGGCCTATCTCTATATTTTTTTTGAGGGATTGCGGAATGGCGTACTGAAACGGCGAGAACGAAGGAAATGCGAGCGCAATATCGGCGTAAGAGGAAACTTCGGTCACAATTATAAAAGCCCCATCTCGCGCATAATGAGCTTCGCGTCTTCCCAGACCAGTTTTTTATCTTCTGGGTTACGCAGCAAATATGCCGGATGGAAGGTTGGCATGACCTTGATGCCCTTTCTTTCATAAAATCGTCCACGAATACGAGTGATCGGGTCCTGTGTGCCCAAAAGTGTTTGCGCGGCAAATTTTCCCAAAGCGCAGATGATCTTCGGTTGAATGATCTGGATTTGGCGTTCTAGGATAGGATTGCAGGCAATGACTTCCGTGGGCAAGGGATTACGGTTGCCCGGCGGACGACATTTTAAAATATTCGCAATGTAAACCGTCTCGCGCGAAAGCTTCATGGCTTCGATGATCTTGGTCAGCAACTGTCCCGCCGCCCCCACAAAAGGCAGGCCTTGACGATCTTCGTCAAATCCGGGCGCCTCACCTATGAACATAAGCTCCGCAGTTGGGTCCCCGCTGCCGAACACAACCTGAGTCCGCGTGGCGGAAAGACCGCAGTTCATGCAATTCTTGAATTGCGTTTCAAGCGCGGCTAATACCGCGCGCTTGTTTCCTGCCACATCAGACCGGACCGGCACGGCCGTAGCTTTCGCAGTCACCGGAAGTATTTCCACACCGAATGCTTTTTCAATTTCCAAATGACGCTTAAGCGTATCTTTAATATCCATTATAATTTTTCTGCCAATTCCGAAATTTTTCTTGCAGCATCCGGTTTGGACAGCAGCGAAACCTTTTCTTTCATTCTCTTAAGTTCTTCCGGATGATCACCAAAATATACAATCTTGTCCGCTACTTCTTTTACTGACGAGGCCCTGACCGCCGCACCCAAAGCTTCAAGACACTCTGTGTTGCGTGTTTCTTGCCCGGGTACCGAACGAAAAAGAATCATAGGCTTTTTTTTGGCCAACGCCTCTGTGACGGTAAGACCACCGCCCTTCCCTATTACAATATCACTGACGCTCATGAGCTCATCCATATTATTCACGAATTCATAAACCTTCAGAAGCGGGTGATGCCCGGCAAAACTCCGCAAATGTAAGAATAATTTTTTATTCATTCCGCACACCACCAAAAGCTGAAATGGCTTATCAAGCGAGAGGATCTTCTCAACCACATCGGCCATGGCGCCTATCCCACCACCTCCGCTGGTAAGAAGCGCCGTAAAGACATCGCTTCGTACCCCGAGTCGTCGCGCTATTTCCTCTCGCGGCGTAAGATCCATGAATTTTTTTTCGATAGGTATGCCAAACACGTATATTTTCTCTGCAGAAACACCTCTTTTTATCAGCTCATTCTTCGTGAAATCGGCAGCCACCACATAAGCGTCCACTGCGTCATCCATCCAAACGTAGTGGGGTAAATAATCCGTAATGACTGCGATTATCTTCGATGCAATTAGTTTACGCCGCCTAAGGTTTCCGGCAACCTCCACGGCCATAAAATGCGTCGCAATGATGATGTCCGGTTTTTTTTCTATCAAGTGCCTTACAAAGAGAGCCGATGTCAATAAATTCAGGAAGCGTCTTAAAAAACGTAAGAGGCCGTTATACAACCAGCCATTGTCAGAAAGATAATAAAATACTCCCCAAAGCCGCGGCATATATTGGATCTGCAGCAAATAACTCTGTCGGTAGAATTCTCCAAAAAAACCGGGAGCCAGTTTTATGGTATCCACCAGTTCTGATGTGAAATGACCCGAATCCCGACACGCTTCGTCAATCGATCGCGCGGCTTTCTCGTGACCGTGCCCGGCTGAGGCGTATACGATCAGCGTTTTTTTTCGAGTATCCATGTTACGGCTTCCAGTAGATCTTTTTTAATTTGGTCTGGTTTGGGCGAAAATTCCGCTATATCCGCTTTTTTGTCCGACCGGAAAGCACCAATATCGTCCTACAGCCAAGCGCTTTTCCGGCTTCGACATCTTCGCGTGAATCTCCTATAAAATAAACGCTCTCTAGGTCCACAACGCGTCCTTTTAGGGCATCTTGAAACATTTTTATTTTAGGTTTCTTGCACTCACAATTATCACTTTTTTGATGCAGACAATAAAATACACCCTCCAGGCGCCCGCCGCTCTTTTTTATATCTATCGTCATTCGATCGGTCATTACTGCAAGTTCCTTCGCGGAAATGAGTCCGCGAGAAACACAACCCTGATTGGAAACAACAAAAAGCTCAAAACCCGCTTCCGTGAGCTTTCTCAACGCTTCCAAAGCACCTGGAATGAAACGGAAATCATCCAGCCGCACCACGTATTGACTAACGCCTGGAAATTCATTGATAACACCGTCGCGGTCGAGAAAAATAACGCTCATGTCGTTCTTATCCCCTCCACATGGCTTTTCGCAGCTTGAAAAATAGCATCCATATTCATCTCGTCCATACATCGCTCGTCGATCGGGCAGTCTTTTAAGTAGCAGGGTGCGCACGAGATATCAGAAATAATCTTCTGTCCTCGTCCATAAAGCTCAATTTCGGTGGCGCAGGTTGAGGCAAAATAAGCGATAACCGGAGTTTTGACGGCGATCGCGATATGCATGGCCGTTGTATCGCCGGATATCACTAGATCACAGTAGGATACCATGGCGGCAAAGGTTAAAATATCGTGACTTCCCGTGTTAATCATCGGCACCCGGGAGTTTTTTTGTATCTCCTGATTCCTTTCAATCTCATCCTGGCCACCCAAAAGCCAGACGTCCATACCCAATTCATTGTGGAAACGTTCAGCCAACCTCACCCAGCTTTTAACGGGCAAACGCTTTCCGGCAAACCGCCTTCCACTCCCGGTATTTAAACCCACTACCGGCCGCTTCGCGCTATCCGGATCTGCGCCAATTTTTTTTAATAATTCTTTTGCGTGTGATTTTTTTTGAGGCCCAAGCGGAAGAATATAATCTTCGCCGCTAAACACGAGCCCGGCCTGCTCAAAGGAGATTGCTTGGTACGTTTTTTTGTTTTGCTTAAATTTTAGTTCATCATCCACACCCAAGCGATACGCATAATCACTTTTAAAATCCAGCGCGCAAAGCGCACCCTTCACGTCGCGACCAAAACCCATTTTGGTTTTGGCATGCACGGCCATGATGGTATCAAGCGCTTCTTTGTCTTTATCGAGATTGATGGCCAGATCAAATGAAATATTTTTTAATTCGGCCAGTTTCGCTTCTGAAAAAACACTCAAAACATCGATGAGCGGGTTACCCACGAGAACATCGGCGCAGGCGTTGTCTACCACCCAGTGAAGCTGTGCGGCCGCATATTTTTTTTTCAAAGCGGTAAGAAGCGGCGTAGTCCGCAGCACATCTCCCAAAGCACCGAGTTTTACGAGCAGGATCTGCAATGTCGGTGCTCCCAGACCTTGGCCCAGTTGATAAAGTGCACCCATGCAAAAAGTACTGAAAAAAAGAATCCATATATACCGTCAAGATAACCTCGCTTGCCGATATAGAATTTCATGAATCGCTTTAAGGGTTTTTTCTTCAAATTAAAAAAGATCTCTTCATCCGCCAAACCCGGGTTTTCTTCCCATTCGGCCAAAGCCTCGCGCTTGGAATATCCGTTGTGTCGCATGACAAACTGCTTAATAGAGTTAAACGGGTAGTGTTCTATAGGAGCTTCGAGTTTACCCACCGATCCCTCGACTTTCAGTGTCTCGTGGATAACGCCCTCGTAATGGCCTTTTTTTGCGCGGAACATATGTAGGCTGTAATGATACCAGCCGCCATGCCGCATCCAATGGCCGAGAAAGAAATTTTTCTTACGAAATTCAAAGGCGCTATGAGGCGTTTCTTTCTCAAGGATTTTAAGTACCGCATCTCGAAAACGTGTAGACGCACGCTCATCGGGATCTATATGGAAACACCATTCCGACGAAACTTTGGATGTGCCTAAATTCCGCTCCGTGCAAAAACGGTAGCCATCCCAACGGTTTTGGAAGACTTTATTTGTGTAACGACGGCAAATATCTGCGGTTTTATCTTTACTGAAACCGTCTATCACGACGATCTCATCCACCCATCCTGCGACACTTTTAAGCGTTCCCTCAACCAGATCCTCGCAGTCTTTGGTCATAATGACAGCTGCGATCGTCTCCCGTTTTTTATTCATTTTTCCCCTTTGGCCGCATCCACCATCCGTTTGGCGCCTGGAATCGGGTATTCATCCCTGTAACCGACGGGGCCTGGCTCGGGCGCACCCTATTTGTCCTCGCCACCCGTCGGGTTCTCTGGGTCTTGGATAGAATACTTATTAGCTAATGGTGCAGGACCCCGGAAGTGGTCCTTGGGGGCGCGTTTGTCGTTTGCGAGCCACGGAAACCTACTTTTACACACGAGCAAACGACAATCGAGCGACAGATTTCCTCGGAGGGGAAATCCGAGCGT
>JAHFFI010000144.1:1043-2822 GCA_023248025.1 Candidatus Omnitrophota bacterium | reverse complement strand
GGTGTCTGGCTGCGCGCTTCTCATTGATTATGTGCTGACCATTGCGATCTCGATCGCCGCGGGCACGGACGCGATATTCAGCTTTTTGCCCCTGGAGTGGCACGCCTGCAAACTCGGTTTTGCGCTTGGAGGAGTAGTGCTGCTTACGGTGATGAATCTGCGCGGCGTAAAAGAATCGGTGATGCCGTTGGTGCCTATCTTTCTGGTTTTTGTGTTCACACATGCGTTCGTGATCGTTTACGCGGTCCTGCACCGGGCCGTTCATTTTCCAGAAGTGGTCCATTCGACCGTTTCCGATATACACGCTGCGCGAATGGAAATGGGGTGGGCCGGAATGGTTTTTTTGATCTTGCGCGCTTACAGCATGGGCGCCGGCACATTTACCGGGATCGAAGCCGTCTCGAACGGTCTCACAAACGCACCATGTTCTATATGGCGGCTTCTCTCGCGTTCACGGTCGTGGGCCTGATGGTCGCGTATCTTTTATTCCAGGTCACGCCGCAGGCGGGCAAAACGTTGAATGCGGTTTTATTCGAGAACATCACCCGTGGGTGGGGCGCCAACGGACATGGGTTGGTGTGGGTGACGCTGATCTCCGAGGCCCTTTTACTTTTCATCGCGGCGCAAGCCGGGTTTCTCGACGGGCCGAGAGTTTTGTCGAACATGGCACTGGACCGCTGGTTTCCCACGAGATTTTCAACGCTCAGCGACCGTTTGGTGACGCAAAACGGCATTTTATGGATGGGCCTGGCGGCCTGTGCGACGGTGTTTTTGACGGGGGGCTCGGTACGTTTTCTCGTCGTTCTTTACAGCATCAACGTGTTCATCACGTTTTGTTTATCCCAGCTGGGCATGGTGCGCCATTGGTGGCAGGTGCGTGCGAACGTTAAAACCTGGTGGGTCAAAGGCTTGGTCAACGGGATCGGGCTTATTTTAACCACATTCATTCTTGCATCCGTCGTCATCATGAAGTTTCACGATGGCGGCTGGATCACGCTTGTAATCACCGGGTCGTTGATCGCGATAGCGGTTTGCATCAAAAAACATTATCTGGACACGGCCAGGCATTTGCATCGTCTCAGCGGTCTGATGAAAGAAGCGGCTTCCGTGGATCTAGCGTTCCTTAAAATGGAACCCGCGTTCGACCCCGCCGCAAAAACGGCGATACTGTTGGTCAATGGATTTAACGGACTGGGACTGCATACATTTTTCAACGTGATCCGTCTTTTTGGACGCGAATTCAGGAATTTCGTTTTCATTGAGATCGGGGTCGTGGATGCGGGCAATTTCAAAGGCGCCGATGAGTTGGGGCATCTTAAAATGCAAGTGGTGAAAGACGTCGACCGTTATGTCGCTTTCGCGCGAAGCCAGGGTCATTTTGCGGAAGGACTGTCTTTTATCGGCATCGACGTGATCGAGGAAGCTGAAAAAAATATGCCGGAAGTGTTGAATCGTTTTCCGAACGGCGTCGTGTTCGGGGGCCAATTGGTCTTTCCCGAAGAGTCCTGGATGAGCCGGTGGCTCCACAATCACACGGTCTTTACATTACAAAGAAAGTTCTACCGACGAGGGATTCCCTTCGTTATTCTGCCCATCCGGATCTGAGGATTTTTTAATCCTTATCCAAACTCCAGATTCCCGCGCCGCCGCAGGCGATATAGAGAAAAATGAAACAGTAGAGCATTGCCAGCTCTCCCTGATTGATGGCCGGAAAGAATTCTTTTCCCATTTGGAATTTCCAGTGGAACTGGAAATAGGCCACAGCCATCGTGCCGCTGG
>JAHFFI010000144.1:0-1033 GCA_023248025.1 Candidatus Omnitrophota bacterium | reverse complement strand
GCTAGAAAAGCTGCCCAGCGGGTTTGGAAGCCCACCAACACAAGCAGGCCGCCGACGAGCTCGATGATCCCGCCGACCCACATTTGAGAGCCTATTACGGGCTGCGGGTATTCACTTAGAATCCCGAACATCTTCTGGGCGCCATGAAAGGCGAACATGGCTCCGGTGATGATGCGCAGCAAGGCATAGGCCTGGCCGCTGTATTTGGAGAGCTGTTTCATGTGTCCTCCTTGGTTGGTTCCATTCGACAACGTCCACGAAAAAGAGTCAAGGATTTTTGATGGAAAATATTAAAATTCATTCATTTAAAATTCATCCTTTTCTCATGGATAATGTGCCAGAATGAACGAAAGGAGCCTTTATGCGTAAACCACACAGCACGGAAAAATGCCGGACTCTTTGGGACTCCACCGCTTGCGCGGGGAGAGGCTTCTTGTATGCCGTACTCACCGAGGACAAGGTCCGACTGGTCGTGATCTTCACAGTGCTCCTGACCACGGGGTGTTTTTTCGCGGATGTGGGTTATTTTCAGATCCTCATGGTCGTTTTTGCTTGGGTGCTCGCTTTGATATGCGAGATGTTCAACACTGCCCTGGAGAAAGCCCTCGATTATGCCAGCGGCAAGGAGTACCATCCGCTTATTCGGCAGGGCAAGGACTACGCAGCCGCCTGCACTTTTATCGCGATCATCTTCGCGAGCTCGCTGACGATCTTTGTGCTTTACGAACGTTTAAAACCGGGTCAAGCTCCCGACCGGACCGCTGAATTCAGGGACAATCAGCGATAATTTTTTTGGTTGGCACTTGAAACGGCCCTATTTCAAAGGTAATCTTGCAGCAGGAGAGACCGGATGCTCAAGAAAGCCTTTTTAGTTCTCTTTTTGTTTTATACGCTCAGTATCTCCACAGTCCATGCTGGCATCATCGATCCCACCCCTCTTTTAACGAACGCTCCCAAGAGCCCTCCCGAGAAGCTGTTACTCCAAGGAAAAACAGAGGATTTTTTTTGCCCACTATTTAAAAATTTTTACAAT
>JAHFFI010000053.1 GCA_023248025.1 Candidatus Omnitrophota bacterium | reverse complement strand
GATTTTTACAAGCAGGACCTGGCGGCTTTCGAGGCGCTCGCCGCATCGAGCGATGCGCTCTTATCCCAGAGTGACGAAGCACCTAATGTTCTTTATCTCTGGGGCGTGCTTTTGTCCGATCAGAAGAACACGACTAAAGCGCTTGAAGTCTTAAACCGCGCCTCGGCGCATCCTAAAACGTCGCAGGAACTTGAGGAAAAGATTCTTTTAAAGAAGTCTCAGATTCTCTCGGGCTCCGGCCAGCGCGAAGCGGCGTTGGACGAGATTCAGAAGATTTTTGGTAAACATTCGCCTTCACCCACTCCGCGCGCGTATTTTGAGAAATCAAAAGCATTGAAGGATCTCGGGCGTTTTTCAGAAGCGGCCGTGACGCTTGAGGAAATTCTGCGCCTATTTCCCGAAAGCGAATACGCCAAAGCGGCGCTCTATGATCTGGCCAGTATTTATGTCAAGATCGTGAACCTCCCAAAAGCCAAAGAAAATTTTGAACGCTATGTGTCTCAGTACCCATCCGATCCTATGGCTGAGAAAGCCTCAATGGAATTGATACAGATGAATCTGGACGCCAAAGATTTCAAAGCGGCAGTCGAGCGTTCGGATAAATTTATAACAGCGTATCCCAAAAGCGAGTTTCTGGACATGGCCTATTATAAATCGGGGGTAGCGTTGAGCGGCCTTAAAGATTTTAAGCCCGCGGCTGAGCGTTTTAAGCATGTGACGGAGGCGTTTCCTGCATCGACGCTCGCATCGTCCGCGTATTATGGCTATGGCGTCAGCGCCGAATCGGCAGGAGACGCAGACAAAGCGGTTGAAAGTTATGAGAAAATTTTGAGGGATTTTCCAGATTACCTATATTATAAGGAAGCGGCGGCAAGGCTGGGACACATTTACCTTGAAGCGGGCAATTTCGAAAAGGTGAGCCGGTTTTATCAGGACCTCCTGATTTCGAAGCCCACCGCACCCGTGCGTTCGGAAGTCGCGCTGTGGCTCGTTCGCTATCTTTTAGATACGAAAGAATATCAAAAAATGCAGCAGGTTCTTGAGATCATCCCGTCCCGTTTTCCGGATGAGGACCATTTACAGGAAGTAACCTTTTTTATGGGTGAGAGTTTCATGGGGCTAAAAGATTATGCGAAAGCCGATGAATCCTACTCCAAAACCATTGCGATTAAACCGGAGGGTGAATACGTTTCGCCGGCGCATCTCGGACGCGGGGTTATTTTCGCATTGAAAGGGGATCACGCTGCGGCCGAAAAAGAATTCACAGAAGCGCTTAAAAACGATGATGACCCTAAAGTCTCCATGCGCGCACGCTTTGAGCTTGCGAATCTAAAAATACGCGGTGGCAACCTCGAAGAAGCGGCTAAAGGATTCATGATGGTCGCCATTTTGTATGATGATGCGAAATATTCGCCGTTAGCGCTTTATAAAGCGGGCCAGTGTTTCGCGCGACTTGGCAATACCGATGAAGCCGGCAAGGTCTTTGATGAACTGCGGAGCCGTTACGCTGATAGTGAGTGGACCAAACGTGTCCAACAGAAAGGTTTTAAATCATGATATTCGAGCGTTACCAGGAACACCCTCTTTTTAAACCCGTTATTCTGGCGGTCGTGTTTCATATTATTTTTATTATCACCGCGATGATGATCCACTTTCCTGAGATTGCCGACATGGCCCAGAAAGCGACGCTTGCATTCCATGTAAAGACCGTTGAATTTAGCCAAAACATTCCCCAGCAGAAAGGATCCGTAAATAAAAAAGGTCTGCACAATGCCTTGAGATTTGTCAGTGATGGGCCGGATGATGTGAAAGCATTGAAAGACGTGCCGATTCAGTCATTAAAGGACCCCGAGGAGCCTGTCAAAGACGACCGGAAAGAGCTCCCCCTCAAGAAGATAGACCTGTCGGATCCCAAAGCGATCGCGCGTCCCAGGATGGAGGATATGATTTTCAGCACCGAAGAAAAGCATTTGAGGGAAACGGTGGGCCCCGGACAAAAACATATTTCAAACGTCCCAACAGAGCTCATCAAAGCCAAGAGTGCCACCGCCGAAGCGGGCAACGATCAAAATGGATTTCTTCAGGCTATTCAAAAGCCTTTGGCGGGTTTACGGTTTTATGCGCTGGAAAGCATGAATGTGGACCCCGAAGAGGGTATGCCCGGTTTCACGCCCACAGGTCATCAAATGAGCGGGTTTGGCTTGGCTAATATACAAGAAGGCTTAGGCATGCTGGAATCCCGGGAAGCCATCGTCAAATACGAAGCGTTGGATGCGTTTCTGGATATCCATGTCGAGACCTACGAGGATCCTGCCGACCATGAGAAATATTACAGGGTGAAGATATTTGCTAAAAATCTGGGCAAGTCCTTCCGCGTCATGCCCAAAGAGATCTTATTCGCAGTGGATGCGTCTTTAAGCATCTCGCCGGACCGTCTCGAAGAGTTCAAAAAAGGCATTCGCTATTGTCTGACTAATTTAAACAAGGGCGATCTTTTTAATATTATTGCGTTCAAGGACAAACCGGTATTTTTTTCACCGGCTTCGATAGAAGCAACGCCGGAAACAGTGAAGAATGCGGAGACGTTTGTAGGTTCTCTCACATCCAGCGAGCAAACAGACGTTTATGCCGCCTTCCAGAAAATTATAGCCCAGCCGTTTGTAAGAACGCCTTCGGACGTAATCCTGATCTCGGACGGCCGGCCGACGCATGGCGTCGTGGATTCTCGTGAACTCATCAATTCGGTAACACGCATCAACGGAAAAAAACGACCGATCTTCGCCTTCAGTGGAGGCGCTAAGGTAAACCGGTATTTGCTAGATTTCACTTCTTATCAGAACCGCGCTTGGTCGCAGTTTGTGAAGAAGACTTCCGATATCGATAAGGGTCTTGCAGATTTTTATAAGAAAATCAAAGATCCTATTTTCATCAACCTGAGATACCGTATGAATGGACTGGATGAAAAAGAGGTTTTCCCTCATTGGCTGCCGGATTTCTATCAGGGCGCTGAGTTCACTTTATTCGGAAAATATAAAAATGAAAATGATTTCTCGATGCAGTTATTGGGGGATGTGGATGGTAAGACTAAAGAACTTATATTCTCGAATGCATTGGCCACATCTAAAAAAGGCGGCGAGGATATCATGAAAGGATATGCCTTCAATAAGATTTATTATTTGATCAGCCGCGTGACGGTCGAAGGGGCGAAACCTGAGCTCATGAAAGAAATCTCAGAACTAAGCCGGCGGTACGGCATCACGACGCCGTACTCGCCTGAACTTGATAAAAAAGATTAGTGTCCAGACGACAGAAGACAGATAACAGAGAATTTCTCTGTTATCTGTCTTCTGATCTCTGTTTTCTGAATACTATTTCTTATTTCTATTCGGACTGGCTCCAGGACCGCCTTTTGGTCCTCTAGGATTCTCCCAGTTGGTTCCTTTGCCGCCGGCAGGACCCGGAGGATTGTTATCCCGGTCGCGGTGTAGTCTCGGATGCTCTTCTTTCCATTCGGCCTTATTTTCCTTCCAGGCCTCTTTTTTTGTCTTCCATTCTTCTTTCTTTTCTTTCCATTCCGCCTTATTTTCCTTCCACTCTTCTTTCATTTCTTGACGATGTTCTCTTTTCTCCCTGTTTGGAGCGATGTATTTTTCGTATGCTTGTGCTTTTTCATTGGCGTCCACGGTGCCGTCATGGTTGAAATCGATATTTGGTTTAGGATGGTCATTTTTCCTGTATTGTCCGGGTGGCAATTTCTGTCCGTCCCAGCCTTCTTTTTTTCCTTGTTCCCATCCGCGAGGACGATCGTTTTTCTCCCAGTTGGTCCCCTGTCCGCCGGCAGGTCCGGGAGGATTATTGTCATTATCCCCATGGTTTCTATAGATGGGGCGCCTGTCCGGACTGGAACCCGGACCACCTTGAGGTCCCGGACGATTTTCCCAATTAGAACCGGCCCCTCCCGCGGGACCAGGAGGATTATTATCTTTATCCGCGGCCAGCGAAGAGGCCTGAACCGCGAAAGTGACAGCAAAAGCCGTAATACTCATAAGGAACCAATTATTAGCTGCCTTCATGGTGAACTCCTTTTAGTTAGTAACTCATTATACTCTACCTTGTTAGACGCAAGTCAAGCGGATAGGTTTAACATCATAACCTACTGTAAATAAATAAGTTATGACTAAACTATGTTTTCTGTCATTTATTATGACCAAAAGTATTATAATGAAGGTCTTTTATGGAACGCTCATGAAAAAACTAAAAATTCTCCATTTAACGACGCATCTGAATATCGGCGGTATCACGAGCTATCTTTTTTTATTGTCCAAGGCTCTCGTGAAAGAAGGGCATTCGGTGACGGTGCTTGCTTCCGGAGGGGAGCTTTGTGAGGATTTTAGACGCGCAGGCATTGGAGTCGCGTTGTTTCCTATTAGAACTAAAAATGCAGCTCACCCTAAACTTTTTTTAGCGCTGCCGCGCATCGTGCAATGGGTTAAAAAGGAGCACTTCGACTGCCTTCATGCACATACGCGTGTGACACAAGTGCTTGCGCTGGTGATCTCTCAATCCACAGGACTTCCCGTTGTGACCACCGCGCATGGTTTTTTTAAACCGCGTCTCGGGCGGCGCCTTATCGGCGCATGGGGGGACCGCGTCATCGCTATCAGTCCGCTGGTGGCCAAGGACCTTGAAAAGTCTCACATCGTTACCGTAAAAAAAATAAGAAAAGTAGTCAATGCTGTGGACAGTCACGATATCGAAAAAAGGCTGGCCGCCGTGAGTTCTGCCGAGGCGAGGAAAGAATTGCGTATCCCACAAAATGCCGTCGTGATCGCTTCTGTTTCGCGTTTGGTTGAGGATAAAGGGCACGCGTATCTTGTGGATGCCGTTTCACAGCTTGCCGCGATGTATCCTGACCTTTTTCTTTTTATTGTAGGTGATGGCCGTCAGAAGGAAGTTCTCGAAGAAAAGATCCGGGCGGCGGGATTGAAAGACAAGGCGAGAATAGTACCGAGCACCAAGGACACCACGAATATTTATGCGGCGATAGACATATTTGTGCATCCCGCGACCCATCGCGAAGGTTTTGGCCTCGCGATGGCGGAAGCCATGATCGCGGCAAAACCCGTGGTCGTGACGGACATTCCGGCTACCAATTCGCTGGTGTTCGACGGGAAGAACGGTTTTGTTGTTCCTCCGAAAGATGCCGCAGCACTGGCTAAAAAAATTCATTTCATACTGGAAAATCCCGTAATTGCGCGCACCGTAGCGGAAGCCGGAAAAGCATGGGCCAAAGAAACGGCTTCCTTAGACCGATTTACGCGCGAAACCGTCGCGGTTTATAGAGAGCTTGTGAAATGAAAGGGCTTGCGGGACTGCGCGTGGTATCTTTCGAAAGTCGTTTTTCCAAAACGCTCGCTGACCTGATACGTCTCCAGGGAGGGGAGCCGCTCGAAGCGCCTTCAATGAAAGAAGTGCCGCTTGAGAACAACACTCACGTATTCGATTTTTATGAAAAATTAAAGGCCGGAAAAATAGATGTGCTTATTCTTCTCACGGGTGTGGGGACAAAAACACTTGTAGAGGCTCTCGAGACGCGTTTTCCGCGGGAAACGATATTTGAGACGCTTAGACGGCAGACGATCGTGCCGCGCGGTCCCAAACCTATCCGTTTTTTGAAAGAATGGAGTATTCCTTACGCCCTGACCGTGCCCGAACCCAATACCTGGCGTGAGATTCTGGACACATTTGACAAAAATAAAAAAAAAGTCCCGTTAAAAGGCAGGCAGGCGGCGGTTCAGGAATACGGCGTGGCCAATCCGGCGCTTGTAGAGGGTCTCGAAGCGCGCGGCGCTTTGGTTTTAAGTGTTCCGGTTTACCGGTGGACGCTTCCTGATGACCTTGGACCTCTTCGACGCGCTATTCAGGAAATTTTAGACGGCCGGGTGCAGGTGGTTCTTTTCACGACTGCTGTCCAGGCCGAGAATGTCCTTAAAGTCGCCCAACAACTGGGCGCCGCAGAGCGTTTGAAAATAGCCTTGAAAAACGTTGTTATTGGATCGGTGGGTCCTGACACGAGCAGCGCGCTTAAAGAAAAAGGTATTCTCCCCGACATAGAGCCGGAAAGCCCGAAAATGGGTCCGCTGGTCATGGCCGCAGCCGACAAGGCAAAAAATATTCTGACAAATAAAAATAAAACGGAATGTGCGGTCGAACTCAAGTCCGACGTCATGGATCTTGTGGCCGCACAGGACAAGCTCGATGAAAGCGTATTTCTCAAAGCCTGCCGCCTGGAAAAAACGTCCACTACACCGGTATGGCTCATGCGTCAGGCGGGGCGCTATATGAAAGATTACCGCGACATCCGTGAAAAGACGCCCTTCCTGGATATCTGTAAAAATAAAGAGCTTGTCGCCGAAATTACGGTCACGGCCCAGCAGAAGATAGGCGCTGACGCCGCAATTATTTTTTCGGATATTCTGCTCATTGTCGAATGTTTCGGCTTGGGACTCGAGTATCTCAAAGGCGACGGCCCGTCAATCACGCGTCCTGTCCGGACCGCACAAGACATTGAGCGTTTACCGGAAGCCGATACGCGTTCGGGCCTCAAGTTTGTTTCCGATGCGATACGTTTGACAAGGCGTTTGCTTAAAGCGGATATTCCGTTGATCGGGTTTGCGGGAGCGCCTTTTACGGTAGCGTCTTATATGATCGAAGGGGGGAGTGCTGTAAATTTTGAAAAGACGATGGCGCTCATGAAGCAAAATGAAAAACTCTGGCATCGTTTGCTTGAAAAAATCGCATCGGCGACTATTCCTTACCTCAGGGCTCAGATGGATGCGGGTGTGCAGGCCATACAACTTTTTGACAGCTGGGTCGGGAAGCTTGCGGCCGAGGACTATGAGCGGTATTGCTTGCCTCACTCCCGGAGGATCTTTGAAGCTCTGGAAAATCGGGTGCCCACTATTCATTTTGGCACCGGCGCAAATCATCTTTTGAAGCTCATGGCCCAAGCCGGAGCGGCGGTTATCGGGGTTGACCACAGCACGGGGTTGAATGATGCCTGGTCCGTCATAGGCCATGACAAAGCCATTCAGGGAAATCTCGATCCAAAAATACTTCTAACGGATCCGGATACCATTCGAAAAGCGGCGAAAAAAATACTTGCCGAAGTCTCGGGCCGACCCGGACATATTTTTAATCTGGGGCATGGCGTATTGCCGGACACTCCCGTAGAGAACGTGATTGCACTTATTCAGACGGTGCACGATGAGTCAATAGCAGTAGACAGTTGACAGTAGACAGAAATCAGGGAAAGGTAGGGAGGCACCGTGTGTCCACTATGTCTGAGGTAGCCGTGTTGCTGATCGGATTTGGCGGGCCGACGGGACCTCAAGAAATACGGCCCTTTTTAGACAGCGTTCTTGAAGGAGTGACAATCCCTCCCGCGCGTTATGAAGAAGTTGTTCATCATTACGAAGCGGTTGGCGGCTCATCCCCGTACAATGCTATTACGCTGCGCCAAAAAAATGCGCTGGAGGCCGAATTAAAAAAAAGAGGCACTCCGATACAGGTGCATGCGGGATTCCGTCATTCTTCACCCAGTTTTGCGGATATTTTTAAGGAGTTTAAAAAAAATGATATTCGCCGGGTCATCGGATTTGTTCTCTCGAGTCTACGCTCCTACCCCAGTTTTGAAAAATACTGCGAACGCGTCGAACGGGGAAGACACGAAGCAGATGCCGGCGGGATAGAGATCGTTTATACGGATAGTTTTCATCAACACTCTCTTTTTATCGAGGCGCAGGCGGATAAGATAAGAAAAAAATTGGAGTCGGTTCCGCTTGAGCCCAAAAAAACTTATTATCTTTTTTCAGCGCATTCTATTCCGGAGAAATGGGATCAAGAAAGCGGATACGCCTTGCAATTTAAAAAAACGAGCGAGCGCATCGCCAAAAAATTAGGTTTAGAGAACTGGTCCGTGTGCTATCAAAGCCGCAGCGGTGACCCTAAAGACCGGTGGCTGACACCCGATGTCGGCGAGGCGATCGCGGCCATTGACCAAAAACGCTTCTCTCATGTGGCCGTGACGCCCTCAGGTTTTTTATGCGACAACGTCGAAGTTTTATTTGATATTGATATCGAAGCAAAACAAAAAGCGCTTGAACACGGTCTTCAATTTATTCGTCCCGAGACCGTAATGGATCACCCATCTTTTATCCGGCTTATGGCCGAGTCCGTAGAAAAATGTCTAAAGTAGCGGTCATTGGCGCCGGAATCGCGGGGCTTGCTTTCGCGCACCGCTTGGCGGAACTCGATCAGGCATCCGAAATTTCAATTTTTGAAGCGGGTCCACGTGCCGGCGGAAGCATTGAAACTGAGCAGCGCGATGGTTTCATTCTCGAAAAAGGCCCTGATTCTTTTATTTCCGAAAAACCTTGGGGACTGGAGCTGGCCAAGCGTCTGGGGCTGGAATCTGAGATTATTGGCACCGAGAACGAGAATAGAAGAAGCCTGGTTTTAAGAAATGGCCGGCTTTTGGCCGTGCCGCAGGGTTTTTATCTTATGGCTCCAACCGAAATAAAACAATTTCTAAGAAGCCCGCTTTTCTCACCAGCCGGAAAACTGCGGATGATGATGGAGCCTCTCATTCCGGCGAAACGGGACGGAGGCGATGAAAGCGTGGCCGGGTTTATACGTCGCCGCTTCGGACAGGAATGCTTGGAACGCGCAGGGCAGCCGATGCTGGCCGGTATTTACACCGGAGATCCCGAAAGACTAAGCATGTTGGCTACGATGCCGCGCTTCATTGAACTCGAAAAAAAACACAAGAGCGTCATTCGCGGTTTAATGGGCGAGCTTCCGGAATCCAGCGGACCGCGCTACAGTCTTTTTTTATCATTCCGACACGGAATGGAAACGCTCGTTAAAGCGATTTTGTCTCGTATTCCCGAAGGCGCTCTCAGGCTCAACACGACCGTGAAGGCCACACGCTATGAGCCCAGAGAGAAACATTGGAATGTTTTACTGGCGGACGGCCGCACAGAGTTATTTGACCGAGTGGTTCTGGCTCTGCCCGCGTATGGCGCCGCAGCACTTATTTCAGAAGAGTCCCCGTCCCTTTTTACTTTGTTATCGGCTATTTCCTACGAGTCGGTAGTGACGCTTAATTTCGCTTTC
>JAHFFI010000143.1 GCA_023248025.1 Candidatus Omnitrophota bacterium | reverse complement strand
TATGACTCGCTGCGCGCCGCCGGCACCATGCTGGGCTCGGCCGGTATCATAGTGATGGACGAAACGGTTTGCATGGTGAAGATGCTTGTGCTTGCGTGTAAATTTTTTGCGCACGAATCCTGCGGTCAGTGCTCACCCTGTCGTGAAGGCACAGGCTGGGCCTACAAGATCGTGAAGCGTATTTATAGCGGCGAGGGCCGCATGCAGGACCTCGACACGCTTTTACAGATAGCGCGCAATATGGAAGGGCGCACGATATGCGTTTTTGCCGACGCAGCGGCCTGGCCTATACAAAGTTACATCACAAAGTTTCGAAGCGAATTTGAGGCTTACATGTTGGTGGCGCATGGCTAACATCAGCATTGATGGCAAGCCCTACACCGTCAAAGATGGCATCACACTTATCCAGGCCATCGACGAGGCGAATATTCCTCTGCCGCGTTACTGTTATCATCCCGGACTTTCAATAGCCGGCAACTGCCGTATTTGCCAGGTGGAAGTGGGAAAAATACCGCGTACGGTCATTGCCTGCAACACGCTCGTGGCCGAAGGCATGGTTATTTCCACTCAGTCGCAGAAAGCTAAAGAATCTCAGCAGGTCGTTCTGGAATTCCTTCTCGCCAATCATCCGCTGGACTGTCCGGTCTGCGACCAGGCGGGTGAATGCAAGCTCCAGGATTATTATATGGAATATGGCCTCTACGACCCCAAATTTAACGAACAAAAAGTAAAGAAGACGAAAAAAGCATTCTCGATCGGTCCGACCATTATGCTCGATCAGGAGCGCTGCATTCTCTGCTCGCGCTGCGTGCGCTTCACGGATGAGGTCACAAAGACGCATGAATTCGGTATTTTTAACCGCGGCGACCATGCTCAGGTGGATGTGGCGCCGGGAATGCAGCTGGATAATAAATATTCCGGCAATGTCGCGGATATCTGTCCCGTGGGCGCTTTGACGGATAAAGATTTTCGTTTCAAACTGCGCGTGTGGTATCTGGGCCGCGAGGAATCCGTTTGTCCCGGCTGTTCCCGCGGCTGCAACACCACCGTTGAATACGAAAAGTCGCGGCCGTATCGCTTGAAGGATGAACGTGTTATGCGCCTTAAACCGCGTGAAAATCTAAACGTGAACAAATGGTGGATGTGCGATGAAGGCCGTTACGCTTACAAGGCCATTGACCAAGGCCGAATCTTGAATCTAAGTCCCGAATCGACCTGGGCCAAAGCGATAGAAAAGACGGTTACTTATATAAAGGAAGCCAAAGCAAAAACGTCATGGGCGCTTTTGGCCTCCGGGCAGTATACGAATGAAGAACTCTATCTCATCAAAAAAATATTCAAGGACAAACTTGGGTGGAGTCAAATTGCGTTCTATTCCTCAAAACAGGAAGGCTATGAAGACAATTTTCTCATTAAAAAGGACAAAAATCCCAATACCACGGGTGCGGGCCATATATTCGGCATGACCCCGGCGCAGGCGGAGCTTACGCCTATCATAGAAAAGGCAAAGAGCGGTGGATTGGAGGGACTTTTTATTTTCGGACACGATATCGAACGAATTTTCGGAGCCGAAACCCTAAAAGAAGTGCGCAAGAAAGTGAAGACACTTATCTATGAAGGCGCGCATGAGAATTCTACGTCCCGCGCCGCGGATATTGTGCTGCCCGCCGCCGTTTATGCGGAAAAAGAGGGGACGTTTACTAATTTTGAAGGCCGCGTCCAGCGTTTGAAGAAAGTACTTGAGCCGCTGGGTGCTTCGCGTCCTACATGGACGACGCTGGCGGAGCTAGGCCGGGCGCTGGGCATGCCCCATCCGTATAAAAAAGCGGAGGATGTTCTGGCCGATCTTGCCAAAGAGAATGAAGCGTTCCGTGACATGAATTTTAAAAAGATCGGCTCAAAAGGTCTGGTCTGGAATAAAAAATGATACTCGAGATACTGATAAAAGCCGCGGTTGCCTCCATTATTCTCGTGAATGTTTTAAATCTTGCGGGACTTCTCACGTGGGTGGAGCGTAAACAGAGCGCCGTTATGCAGGACCGCATCGGCGCCAACCGCGCCATGATCCTTCTGCCGCGCTGGTGGATATTCTGGCCCGTAAATGCGGTGCTGGGTTTCCTCGGGCGCCTGGGCCTTTTTCATTCTTTGGCAGACGCCGCGAAGATGTTTCTTAAAGAAGATTTTGAACCGAAGGGTGCTGACCGCATTCTCTATAATATTGCGCCTGCCATTTCCGTGGTTTTTGCGCTGATGGCATTTGCCGCCGTTCCGTTCGGCGACGTGCTGCATATAGGGGACCGCGCCATTAATTTGCAGATAGCCAATCTCAATGCCGGTGTACTTTTCGTATTTGCCATGATGTCTTTAGGGGTGTACGGTGTCATACTCGCAGGTTTTTCCTCAAATAATAATTACGCCGCTCTCGGCGGTATGCGCGCTGCGTCTCAGATGCTGTCTTATGAGATCACGATGGGTATTTCCATCATGGGCATCATTCTCACCTATGGCACGATGGACATGCAGCAGATCGTGCGGGCGCAGGGTGGGACGCTCTGGGGGGTATTGCCGGCCTGGGGGATATTTGTGCAGCCGGTTGCTTTCTTTCTTTTCATGACGGCCGCCCTTGCAGAAACCAAGCGCGTGCCTTTCGATCTGCCGGAAGGCGAGTCGGAGATTATCGGTTATTTTGTGGAATATAGCGGGATGAAATTCGGCATGTTCTTTTTAACGGACCTGATCGAAACGGTGCTCGTGGCCTGCCTCATGACGACATTTTTCTTTGGCGGTTGGCAGACGCCGTATCTTTTGCCGGACGGGTTTCATTTCCCGTG
>JAHFFI010000052.1 GCA_023248025.1 Candidatus Omnitrophota bacterium | reverse complement strand
CACAAAACGTTTAAAATTTCAGACCGGCAAAAAAGCACTGGACTGGACCGTACCCAAAGAATGGGAAGCGCGTGAAGCCTATATTATTGGACCTGACGGGAAAAGATATGCAGACTTTGGAAAAAATAATCTGCACCTATTGAATTATTCCGTTCCGTTCCGCGGCAAAATGAATTTAGAAGAGTTGAAAACGCATTTATATTCTCTGCCTGAACAACCGGACGCAATTCCATATCTCACGAGTTATTATAAAGCGCGCTGGGGTTTTTGCCTTCCGCACCGCGTGTTAACCGCGTTGCCATCAGGCGAGTATGAAGTCGTAGTCGACACGCGGTTGTATGACGGTCATGTGGAGATAGGTGAAACGGTGCTACCGGGGCAAAGCACTCGCGAAATCCTTTTTTCCAGCTATCTTTGCCACCCCTCGTTGGCCAACAACGAATTGTCGGGCCCGCTTGTAACAGCATTTCTCTATCGAAAAATTGCCGCAATGCCAAAGAGGCGTTTTACATATCGGTTTGCGCTGATGCCGGAAACCATAGGGTCTATCTGTTATCTATCGCTACGCGGCGCTTCATTTAAACAGCGTCTGGTTGCCGGTTATCAGATCACCTGTGTTGGAAACCCTGCGGCGTGGACTTATAAGCGCTCACGGCGCGGCTCGTGCCTAGCGGATCGCGCAGCCGAGATTATTTTACGGGACTCAGGCGCCGCCTATGAGCTCATTGTATTCGACCCATCCGTTGGCAGTGACGAGCGTCAGTATTGTTCGCCCGGGTATAATCTGCCGGTGGGCTCGCTCATGCGCACGATGTATGGCCGTTATCCCCAATACCACACTTCTTTGGACAATAAAAACTTTATCAGTTTTGAGACGCTGGCTAAGTCCGTAGAAGTTTATTTTGATATGGTGCAGGCCATTGAAAACAACCGGGTTTGGATAAACAAAGTGGCCCGAGGAGAGCCCCAGCTGGGACGCAGAGGCCTTTATCCGACTCTGGGAGGTCAGAAAGAAAATGAACAAGAAATTAGGGCGATGCTGTGGTTATTGAATCTAGCCGACGGAACGAAAGATCTTCTTGATGTCGCCGTCGTGTCCGGCCAGCCTCTGAAGTTGCTGATAACAGCGGCTTCGAAGCTCTCCAAGGCCAAACTCATCGCACTAAAGGTCTCTTAGACATGTGTGCCGTGTGCGGATTTTATGAGCCTGGCCGGAAGAACGCGCCAAAAGAGCCCGCTCTCCTGGAAAATATGTTGAAGGTGCTTCACCATCGAGGCCCCGATGAGATGGGTTTTTATCAGGGGGACGGCATCGCGATGGGCCACGCGCGCCTCAGTATCATCGGTCTTACCAACGGTCGGCAACCTTTAACAAACGAAGACGAGAGCGTGTGGCTGGTGTATGCCGGTGAAATTTTTAATTATCAGGAGATCAAGCAGACGCTCGAAAAAAAAGGCCATCATTTCCGCACGGATTCCGACGGCGAAGTCATCACGCACCTATATGAAGAAGAGGGGATCACGCTCGTTGAGCGCCTAAACGGGCAATTCGCATTTGCGCTCTGGGACGCGAAGCGACGGGAACTTTATTTATGCCGCGATCGGCTGGGCATCTTGCCGCTTTTTTATTATTTCAAAAACAGTCGATTTATTTTCGCGTCCGAAATAAAAGGCATTCTGCAGCATCCGGAGGTGCAGGCCGAGATTGATGAGAAGGCGGTCGCCCAGATATTCACGTTCTGGTCCGCGGTGCCTCCCCGCACGTGTTTTAAAAACATTCAACAAGTTAGGTCCGGCCATTGGCTTCGTGTAAGCGCGAAGGGTATCGAAGAAAAAAAATATTGGGACCTTTCGTTTCCTTTTGGTGGTGAGTACCCCGTGCGCGATGAGAAAAAAGCGATAGAAAAATTAGGGGAGCTTTTGACTGATGCGGTGGATATCCGCCTTAAGGCCGATGTGCCGGTCGGCGTATATCTGAGTGGCGGGCTTGATTCGTCGGTGGTTGCGGCACTTGCCAGAAAAGTTGCAGGAAACCGGATCTCCACATTTTCCGTGAGGTTCACGGACAAGGATTTTGACGAAACACCCTACCAGGAAGCGGTTTACAGGCATCTCGGGCTGCCGAACCACTCCATTGTTTTTTCTGAAAAACATCTGGAAGAAGTGCTTATCAAAGCCGTTTATCATGCAGAGACGCCTGTGCTCAGGATGGCGATGGCGCCGCTTTTTTCACTGTCAGGGCTAGTGCGTGAAAAGGGCTTCAAAGCGATGGTGGGTGGTGAGGGCGCCGACGAAGTGCTTTTGGGATATGATCTATTTAAGGAAGTAAAGGTGCGGGAGTTCATGGCTAGACAACCCCGTTCGGAGCGGAGAGGCAAGCTTTTCGCTCGGCTTTATCCGTACTTACCGGGACTCAAAGATACAGATGATTCCTATTTAAGAAATATTTTTTCGAAGGGATTTGAGAACACCTCCGATCCGTTTTATTCGCACCGCGCACGATGGGAAAGCGCATCGCGCTCGCAGCGTTTCCTTACGGATCGTTTTCGTGACTCATTTTCACCGCAAAATTTCCATGATGAGACGATTGCGGCGCTGCCAGTCGAATTTAGACGTTGGGATCCAATGGCACGCGCCCAGTATCTTGAGTGTAAACTCTTCTTGAGCAATTACCTTCTGTCCTCGCAGGGTGACCGTATGGCCATGGCCAATGGCATCGAAGTACGCTACCCGTATCTGGATCACCGCCTCGTGGACTGGGCGTCACAGGTGAGTCCTCATCTACGGATGCGAGGGCTTCGTGAAAAAAACTTATTAAAAAAAATAGCTGCGCCACTTTTGCCTGCTTCGGTGATCGAACGACACAAGCACCCCTACCGTGCTCCCGGCATTCTGTTTCACGCACTGAAAAATCCACATAACCGGTTAAGCGCCGCACTTTCGCCTGAAAGGGTCAGAGAAGCGGGCTATTTCGATCCGGAAATGATCTCGCTGCTCGTTGCTAAATTTCGCCAGCAAAACGAACGATTCAGTGAGGCAGATCAGATGGCGCTGAGTGGCGCGCTCACGCTGCAGCTTGTTCATGAGTTTTTCATAGAAAAAGGAGTGAAGTCAGTTGTCTAACCCCGGGACTAAAGATAAAATCCGCTCGTTCATCCTGTCCAATTTCATGGTGTCGTTTGAAACGCGAAACTTCACAGACACCGATTCTTTCTTGAGGAAGGGCATCATCGATTCGATGGGCGTCTTGGAACTTCTAAGTTTTGTTAAAAAAGAATTCTGCATTGAAGTAAAAAATTCAGAAATTGTGCCTGAAAATTTCGATAATGTGGAAAGCTTAAGCCGCTTTGTGGAGAAAAAAAAAGTACTATGAACGTCGATACGCTGGATGCAATTGTATCAAAGGCTTCATCGTTGTGGCCGCGGCGCGAGGCGCTTGTGGATGAGCAGGGGCGTGCCACCACTTACCGGGCGCTTGAGGAGATGACGGATATTGTGGCAGGGAAGCTGGTTTCGATGGGTCTGAGTTTCGCTGGCCGCGTTGCCATTTTATCACGCAACAGCGCGTGGTCGGCAGCAGCATATTTTGGTGTTTTACGCGCGGGCGGAATCGCCGTGTATTTGAATTATTCTCTGCATGCAAAAGAGCTTGTGTCTTTGGTGATGGACAGCCGGCCATCCATCCTGATTTATGAAAAAGAACACGAGGGCAAAGCGCACGCCATCACGGGCCAGACAGCACTTAAAAGTTTCGTTCTGGATACGCTTGCGTCGGATCATGGCGGTCGCGGCGCAGACGTGAGGATCAAGCCAGATAATCTAGCCGCTATCGTTTACACATCCGGAAGCACGAGTCGCTCGCTAGGCGTTGAACTCACGCACCGCAACCTTGTTTCTAACACCGCCGCGATCGTGAATTACATGAAACTTGGGGAAAGCGACCGGATCTGCTGTGTTTTACCTTTCTATTACATTTACGGCCTCTCACTTATGCTGTCACATTTTATGGCGGGAGGCACCGTATTGATGGATGGGCGTTTTCTTTACCCGCAGATTGTGCTCGACGCGATTGAGGAAAAAGGTGCGACTGGCTTCGCGGGGGTATCGTCTCACTACACCATTCTTATGAACACCACAAATTTTTTTGAGAAAAGCTTGCCGTCTCTGCGATATTTCGCGCACGCGGGAGACAAAATGCCGGTGTCGGTGGCGGAAAAAATAATGAGGCAGTTCCCGAATAAAGAGCTTTATTTGATGTATGGACAGACGGAAGCGTCGCCGCGCGTGAGTTATCTCGAGCCAGTTCACGCGAAAAAAAAACCTTCGTCCGTAGGAAAGGCCATCGCGCCCGATATCCAGATTCGTATCGTCAACGATTCGGGCGCCACCTGCGCCGTAGGGCAAGAGGGTGAAATTAGCGTGAAAGGACCTAACGTGATGCATGGTTACTGGAACGCCCCCGAGGAGACTTCACGAGTCTTAAAAAACGGCTGGCTTTATACCGGCGACATCGGCTTCATGGATAAAGAGGGGGACCTTTTTGTGACTGGACGAAAAAAATATTTTTTGAAAATAGGAGGCCACCGCGTAAACCCTCTTGAAATAGAAGCGGTTACGCTCGAACACGACGGCGTGAAAGAAGTTGCTGCGATCGGCATTGAGGACGCTACATGGGGGCAAGTGTTGAAGGTATTTGTCGCCCTATCTGCGGAAAGTGAGTTAAAAACCTCTGAGCTGATGGATTTCTATAAAAAAAGATTACCAACTTTCAAAGTACCCGCCCAGATTGAAATTGTGCCGTTTCTGCCGAAGAACAACCAGGGCAAAATCGACAAAAAGAGCTTGGAGTTAAAAGGGGTTTCGCGTGGAAGTTAAAGTTGCGGCGATCGCGGAGCATTTGCCTATAAAGGCCGGTGATGTTCTTTTGATCGGATCAGACGTTGTGGGTCTTGCGTTGGCCGCCCAAGAGAGAGGCGAGGCCCTGGATTTAGACCGTCTTATCGAATTGTTTCAACAGAAAATAACAGAGCGCGGGACTCTGCTTTTCCCAACGTTTAATTTTGATTTTTGTGAAGGCGGGGGTTTTGACATAAAAAAGAGTGTGTCACAGACCGGAGCTTTATCGCGCGCAGCGATCAAGAGGGCGGATTTCAGTCGCACGCGCCATCCGATCCATTCGTTCGCCGTATGGGGCCGGCACCAGACAGAGCTATGCGGTATGCGGAATAAGGAGTCTTTCGGTTTGGACTCCCCATTTCATTTTCTTTATGAAATCGGCGCAAAGATGCTCATTATTGGTATCGGTTTTCAGGGAGCTTTTACGTTCGCACATTATGTTGAGGAACGCGAGAATGTGCCGTATCGTTATTTTAAAGATTTTACGGGCGATTACACAGATGAAAACGGCGTGACAGAACAAAAAACATATTCAATGTTCGTGCGTGCAGTAGAGCAGGGCATTGAATCGTTTCTTGACCCCATTGGAGAGGTGCTTGAGAAAAAAGGCGTCGCGTCTCTACAGAAAATAAACGGCGTCGAGTTTCGTACTGTTGACCTGCGTGGCGCGTATCACGAAATCGTAAATGACATTCGAGAAAATTCAGGAAAAAATTTATTTCGGAGCGGTGTGCGCCCATGAATAACAGCACCTATTATGTTGTGCGCAACATCACACATGTTGAAGCGGCGTTGAAACACCCAGCGTCCGGTCCGCTCGAATTTTTATGCACGAATTTTGAGGTGCACAGTGCGTGCCTGAATCGCGGTCTGTCGTCGAAGTTATTGCACGATGACCGGATCGGAGAAGAGCACCGTAAAATTAATAAATGGGTATACGAGAAGTTGATTTCGTGGATCGCTCGCTGCGAAAAGAATGAGGACAAGTTCCTTTTTATTGACGCCAATTTTTATAATTTTAAGACATTGTTTATTCGTGCAATGAAATACCTGCGAGTACTATCCGACGTGCTTCCGCGACAGGGAGGTTATCGTCTTTGTATTTTCGAGTGCGAAAGTTCGATATTCAGCATTGCTTCTAAGGCCGTGGTCGAACGCTTTTCGGAAAAGGCGGAATGGTCGTCCTGTCCAGACCCGAGACCAGTCAAAAGCAGCCTGGTTTTTTCACCCAAAAATGCTCTTTATGATTGGCTTGGACGATTTATGAAGTCCCGGAGAAAAACCGGCAAAAAAATTTACCTGATGTCGGGATCCCTTATGCATCTTGAACCGGTTATTGAAAAATTGAAAACACGCGGGGACGCGTCCATTATTTTTTGCGAACAAGAATTTAACCTGGAGAAGTATCGGTTCTGCCGTCGAAGAGGCATGGATTTTGTTGTCATTCCCAAAGCACCCCGCGTGTCGTGGCAATGGGCAGGCCGCGAGTTTATCTCAGGTCAGATGGTGTACGAAGGCAATGATTATTCGGAGGTTTTTAATGATATGCTGCAAAATCTGGGAAAAGTGGAATGGCTCAACCTCGGGCCGGACATTGAGGCTCTAAAAAAATTAATAAAATCATTTGCACCGGACGCTGTGGTACTGGATGAGGATTTTGCGGTGCGTAGAGCCTATTCGGCCGTCGCGCGGCACTGCGGAACGCCCTGTTTTGTTGTTTCGCACGGCGTTCCCAACATTACTTTATTGGGGGACACAGAACAGCCTTCGGATTATTACGCCTCAGCCGTGACTTTTGTGCAGTCCGACTATGAAAAGAATGTTTACGCCTCGCTTTATTACGATCCTCAAAAAATAAGCATTACGGGCGTGCCTCGATACGACAAATTATTTACAAGGCAGAATGAAACGGCAGTGTCGGGAGAATCCAGGAAACAGGTCCTTTACTGCGGTACGGTTATGCAATCATATAATTTCCTAGATGACACGATATTGGCTAATTTTCTGGGCCACCGTCATTACCGAGAGTACCTTGAGCCGTCCCTACGGGATCTTATTGAAGCCGTATGGACTGGCGGTGCGCATCTGACAATAAAGCCGCATTATGATCAAAAAGCGTATTGGGCGTCTTTTCTAAAAGAGTTTTCTTACACCGGCACGACGCTCGTTTCCTTACGCGCGGATATTTTTAAGCACGAAACGCAAGCCGATCTTGTTGTGACGCCCGCATCGACGGTAGTATTGGAAGCAATTTTTTTGGATAAACCTGTGATCGTACTTAATTACGGCAACGATCATCTTGCCGACGTATATGAAAAAAAAGGGGTAGCATTGGTTGTGCGAAATAAACGTGAATTGCTGGAGGCCGTGCAGCAGTGTCTGACAGCCGGGCCCGCACGCCAAAATATAGCAACTGCCCGGCACAAATTCCTTAGCTATTTTGTCGGTGCTTACGACGGCTGCGCAGCTGACCGTGTTGCCGAGGCCATAAGCGTATGAATTCCAGGACAGTTTTATGTTTCATTCTATTTGCCACTTTTGCACTGCGTTTGGCCGGAGTGGTGTATGGCCCGTATCATGCCGATGAGCCGATCGTCGTGAATCATGCTCTGGCTTACGGAACAGGTGATCTTAACCCGCATTTCTTTAAAATACCGCCATTGGCGTCCTATTTGGTTTTTTTTGTCTACGGGTTATTATTTGTGATCGGCCGGGTTGTTGGTTTATTTCCTGATCTGCTGGCTTTTCAAACACTTTTTGTGCAAAAGCCTGTCATTTTTTACATTTTAGCCAGGCTTACTTTGGGGGTCATGCCCGGGGTTTTAGCCGTGTATTTTTTATTCCGCTTTGCGCTCAGATTTTTTTCTACCAGAACCGCTCTTACGGCTGCGGCACTTTTAAGCGTGAATTTTCTTCATACGCGAGATTCGCATTATGCCTATGTGGATATCTGGATGAGTTTTGCTGCTTTTATGGCGGTTTTTTTAGCCTGTAAAATTATAAAAGAAGGCCGGTTGTCCTCGTATGTACAGTCGGGTTTCTGGATTGGCGTGGCGACTGCTTTTAAATACAATGCGGTGCTTGCGGGCGCTTCATTATTAGTGGCTCATGGTCTATCGAAAGAAAAAAAAGCATCTTCTTTAATTATAGGCGTTTTGATGGCAAGTCTAGTTTATGTATTGCTTAATCCGTTCTCGATTGTTAGTTTTAATGAATTTATAGTCGATGTAATTCATCAAAGCACCGCAGAAAGTCACGTGGGTTTATGGCACCCGGTAGCATATTCCTTGGCGGGGGCAGGCGGATGGCCGTGGATTCTGGCCGGCGTTACCGGATTATACTTATTGGCGCTGCGAGATAAAAAAATATTCTGGGTGATAATCTCTCCCATGCTGCTGTTTTATTTACAGCTGGTATTTTTTAGCCAAAAGCACGAACGTTACGTATTACCACTGGTTCCGTTCTTATGTTTGGGCGCGGCCATAGCATTGGAGAGATTTTTATCCTATAAGAAAGCAGTATTTATATTTGCGCTGATCGTATTTCCATTGGCCAAGACTATCCAGGCGGATATTTTATTTGCAAAAAAAGACACGCGGGATGATGTGACCGGGTGGATAGAAAAAAATATTCCCGAAGATACCGCCATCGCTTTTGAGCATAGTTTTTACCGACCGCTCCTGCAGCGCTCCACCTTACAATGGGAAGAACTTGAATTCAAGGGAAGCGGGTTACCGGATGCGGTGAGACTGAAATACCGGCGCATGAAAGATTTGGCGGATCCCGAGCGTCCTAAATACCGGCTTTATTTCTTATCGGATGCCAAGCAACGCGCCTTTAGCACGTCTTCGCCGATATTGCCTTTTGACATCGACACAATCAGAAAAGAGGGAATAAGTTATCTGATTCTCCACCGCGCGGCTGTGCCGTATCATGTGGATTTTAGCGACAGCGTGACGGGGCAGCTTAGGCTGTTGAGGAGGTTTTCGCCCTATAAGGACAGTTCCAAGAGCTATGCCTTGGATAAAGACGCGTTGACCTGCGCCGCTTATAGCTGGAAGGAACTTTTTTCCCGCGAGCGTTTCGGCCCCGTCCTTGAAATCTATGAAACGAGGGTGAAATGAAATTCAAGCTTGCCGCCGTGGTTTTGTGGACACCAATATTTCTTTTATTCTTTTGGCCGCTTCTTCAGGGCCATGGGTTTTATTACGGCGACTATAAACAGCAGTTTTACCCCTGGTCCATGGCACTTTACGGCTACACCCGGCATTTTTCTCTGCCTCTTTGGGTTTCCGAGATCGGCTGTGGGTTTCCTTTGTTGGCCGAAGGGCAGGTCGGTG
>JAHFFI010000051.1 GCA_023248025.1 Candidatus Omnitrophota bacterium | reverse complement strand
CAGGCTCGTTCTTGAGCTTCGATATGAGACGCACGGTCTCTTCGCTCAAACCCTTGGGAATAGTATCCGCTTCAATGGCTGACTGAAAACCATACTTGTATTCCTGGTTGGCGAATTCCTGCACTGTTTTTTGTTTCATAGCTTGGCTGCCGCTGCCACCGCGGCCAGGAGGTTCTGCACCTCGGCCTGCGGTTTGGCTAGCATCTCCAATGTGATCGAATCATAAAACTGGTCGAGCAATTCCTTCGTCCTTCTCCAGATAGGCTTGGCTCCGCACATGCAGATATGGTTACAGACGATATCTTCTCTCACCTGCGGTTCACAAAATACGTCGAATGTATTGCCTTCCAGAGCGTCGATAATATTCCTTAATGAAATTTCCGAAGGCCTGCGTGCCAGCACATAACCGCCCTGATTTCCCTGCTGAGACGTCACGAGTTTCGCCTGCCTTAACTGCTGTAAAATTTTTTCGATATACGCCACCGGATATTTTTCTTTGGCTGCGAGCTCACGTATGCTCATGTGCGTAGCTTCTTTGTGCTGCGCCATGTAGATCATGCAGATAAGGCCGTATTCTGTTTTAGTGGTGTATCGCATGGTTTACTTTCTATACCGAGAACGACGTCCCGCAGCCGCAGCTGCCGGAAGCATTCGGGTTTACGAAACGAAATCCGCCGCCCACGAGATCCGTGGAATAATCCACCGTCATGCCGTCAAGATAAACCAGGCTCTTTGAGTCGCTGACCACTTTTACGCCGTTCACATCGAATGTGCGGTCAAACTCTTCCATATGATCATCTAATTTGACATCATAGGAAAGCCCGGAACAGCCCCCGCCTTTTACGCCTAAACGTAAAAAGGTCTGAGGCGTGCCTTTTTGCTCAAGGAGCTTTTTTACTTCATTTATAGCTACATCTGTAAGCTTTATCATATACTGCCTCCAACTCAGACTGTTTTAGTCTGATTACAACCGATAAGGAAACCGGCCAAATTCCTTTGACCGGCACGATTAGAGTATACCCTTTTTAAGGCCTAATGTCTAGAGTGAGGCTAAGGCCCTATAACCTTCCCTATAAGTAGGATAACGCAGCACCCACCCGAGTGATTTGAGCTTGTGATTAGAGCATCGTTTACCACGCCTTTCGGTGCCAGAGGGGTCAGACCCCTTTGGCACTTCGTTGATCAGGGCGTTCTGATGAAGACAAGCATAAAATTCTCCCTCAGTGCTGGGTTCATCATCTGAGGCGAGATAAATCTCTCCGGGAAGGCCCCTATCCAGAAGAAGTCGAATAGCCGACACAACGTCCACAAGGTGCACCCGGTTCATATAGGTCTCTGAAAAAACAGGCTTAACCCGCCCCTCTTTTATCGATTTTACGCGGTTTCGACCGGGACCGTAAATACCCGAAAGTCTTAGGATTATCACCGGGAATCCGCAATTCAATACTATATTTTCAGTCTTTAAAAGAATACGGCTGTTCTCGTCTTTCGGACACGGGTCGGTTTTTTCATCCACCCATGCTCCATTTTGTTCACCGTAGACCCCGGTACTGGAAATAAAAATAAGCTTCTTGAGTTTCTGCCCAGTCAACGCCGTGACTAAATTTTGCGTCGCAATAAGATAGGTTTTTTCGTAATTGTCTGAGTCCTGCGAGGGGGATTGTGAGAGGACCGCATAATCAACCTGCGGAAGACTGTCCAAATCTTGAGGATTGAGCAAGTCAGCGGAGAGAGGTTTTATTCCTTCAATGCTCTTCGGGTGCCGACTAAGGCCCCAGACTCCCCAGCCATTTTTTGCCGCTTCTTGACCGAGGGACGCACCGACATACCCACACCCCGCGATTAAAAGGTTCATGCTTTATTTGGGAGGGCTTTGGGGCGGGAAAGCGTTTTGAGAGTTTTTTTGTTCCCGGCGTTGGTTATTGTTTTGCGAAATCGGCTGGTCGGTTTTCGCAAAATTGGTCTGTCCTGCGGGCATGGCATTCGGCGCAGGAACGCCCCTCATCATCGGTCTGCCTATCAGTTCAAGCTCCGTATTTGGTATTTGCTTTTCCGGTGCCTTTAGTCCCATGGCCCTCTTTTGCATTCCGAGGTCAAAATGGCCTTCTTGCTGTAATTTTTCGATACGACCCACCACATTTTCACGCTTCAAGTTCGCTTTCTGAATCTGCCCGGGCGTCATCGGGCGCGGCATAGCCGGTGGTGCTCCGCGGCGCATGATCTGCGTGAACTCGGCGTTCTTGAGAACGGCCGAACTCACGATTTCGGCGCCCTTTTCATCAAAACTACTTATGAAAACCGGCGAATCCGAAAGATTGGAAACATCTGTTTTTCCGTCATCGGCGACATCCACCTGATATTCACTTCCGCGCACCGCAGCGACAGCCGTGGGCGTTTCGATTTTAAAAGTGGAATGCTTGGGCAGCTCTTTAAGGTGGGCATAAAGCGAACCCCTGGACAGGTACAACGTAGCGGGCTCCATGGATTTAATTCTCAACGTTGAACTGCCTTCAAGACGCGTTACGTTTTTGCCATTCCTGTCAAAAGCGATGTCCACTTGCGCGTTTTCTGTGACATCCACGACATCATCCGTCATGAGTACATCACCTTCTGTCAGCACCACGCGTTTGCCGCTCGCGGTGACCGCAGTTGCTTCACCCTCAAGAGTGATCACCCGGGCCTGATAATCCTTCTCGTTGACTCCGCTCTCAACCACGCCCGACCCGCCGGCCCCTTCCCTTTCAAGCGATACATAAGTGGCAAGGGCATCGTTTTTCATAGATACAGTCCATAGACCGGCTATCAGAACACCCAGCATAAGTTTTCTCATGAGATAATTCTACAAAGTCCGCCGAGAAAATGACAGACATAAATTTAAAAACCTTAAGCGTTGAACACCCACAACGCGGGTGTTAACATATCGGGATGATACTCGTCACGGGCGGGGCCGGATTTATAGGAAGCGCAATTATTTGGAAGTTGAATGAGCTGGGCGAGACGGATATCCTTGTCGTCGACCAGCACGCCGAGAATTCCCCTAAATGGAACAACATCAAAAAAAGGCAGTATTCACGCTATGTTGAGTCCGACCAATTCCTAGAAATTCTCGAGAACGGTTCTCTCAACGGAAAAGTAAAAGCCGTGTTCCACATGGGCGCCTGTTCTGACACCACCGAGCCGAATAAAGATTTCCTCCATAAGAACAACTTTGAATACACCCAGAAAATCGCCCGCTGGTGCATGCAAAATAATGTCTATCTGGCCTACGCCTCGAGCGCGGCGACCTACGGCGACGGAACGCTCGGCTTCTCGGATGACGATAATCTGACGCCAAGACTCAAGCCCCTCAATCTCTACGGACAATCCAAGCTTGACTTCGACATCTGGGTACTCAAGAACGGCTACGACAAACTCATTACGGGTTTTCGTTTTTTCAACGTCTACGGCCCCAACGAATACCATAAAGGTCACATGAGAAGTCTTGCCGAAAAAGGCTTTTACCAGATACGCGACACGGGAAAAATGAAACTCTTCAAATCCTATAAAAAAGAATATCCGGACGGCGGCCAAAAAAGAGATTTTGTATACGTGAAAGACATCGTGGACACTCTACTGTGGTTTTACAAGCACCCTCAGTGGAAAGGTATTTATAATCTGGGGTCGGGTCATGCTCAAAGTTGGAACGAACTCGCCGAAGCTTTATTTCTGGCGATGAGCAAAGTAAAAAATATCGAATACATCGACATGCCGGACAACCTGAAGAATCAGTATCAATATTTTACCGAAGCAAACCTTACCAAATTCCGCTCAACGGGATGCCCGATCACTTTCATGAACCTTGAAAAGGGCGCCCAGAACTACGTGAAGAACCATCTCTTAAGACCGGATCCCTATCTTTAAAAAATTAAGGGACCGTTTCTGGTAGGCAAAGAATGCGGGCTTTTTTGAAAAATCTTCTCGGAGCAAACCGAAAAAATCCGTGCCGCATTCAAAGTGATTGGGTGTATCTCGAAAAAAAGCCCAGAATATCTTCTCCACCTCTCTCCCATTGGCCAGGCCATCATAGACTTTTTCAACCCATCGCGCTTGTTCATCTTCGGTCGAGTTGCGGCCGAGCCACCATTCCTTTGTCTGAGCGCCCGCAGGCATACCGGGACAACCCAGTTCCGTTATCCAGAGTGGCTTCACGGCGTCGCCGTGGGCCGCCATGACAGCCCTTACTTTGCTTATACTCCCTATAAGCAGTGCCAAGGCATTCTCCACAACGGGTGTCACAAAAGGATGGACGTTGCAAATATCGAAATAATCTTTTGCGCCCTGCTGATACAGCTGCTCTAAGGATGCTATGAAATCCATGGAGAGTCCACCGACAAGAAGACGACAGGTCGCGTCTTCGCGTTTGAGCTCGGTGTAGGTCCGTTTCAGAAGCGCCGTATACCGTTTCATGCCGTCCTGCGGTTTCCAGTAAATATCCACGTTAGGCTCGTTCCACAATTCCCAGTATTTCACGCGGGATTTATAACGCGCGACGACGCGCCTGGCATAATTTGCAAAGAGATCGGGATCGGGCGGATCAAACCAGTGCGCAGAATTCCATGAGACATTGTAGTGAAGTAGGCCTAATATCTTAATGTCGTTCTTATCCAGCAGATCCACCAGCCGGTCATATTTATCAAAACTAAACTCGCCCTTTTTTGGCTCGATGTCTTCCCATAAAAAATCCATGCGGATAAATCCGACCCCCGCCTCTTTCATGAGTGGGACTGCTTTTTCTACCTTGGGAAAACTGTAGTGATGACGATTCCAATCATCATCCCAGACCAGAAAATCCAGGATACCAAACGGACTTTTAGAATCACGCGCATCGTTCATGATCGCTTTACTCTCCTATAAGTCCAAAAGAATGTCTTCTTCATGGATTTTCACAGCAAAACACTTCTGCGTCATTGCGGGAACATTCTGACAGACACCGCTACTGATATCAAATTGCCACGCGTGCCAGGGACAGGTCACGACATTCCCCTCAACATAGCCCTCGACGAGCGAAGCGCCTTTGTGAGGACAAATATTGCTGATAGCATAAAAACGTCCGCCTTTTTTAAATACCGCTATATCCGCGCTCGATGTCTGCACTCGTTGGGCGCCGGCCACATCGAAATCGGAGACTTTGGCTACTTTTTGCCACATCGACGCACCCATTCAAAATGTTTTTTTTCTACGGGCTGCACGGAAAGCCGCATACCCTTTTTCAGCACCGGCATTCCCTTGAGCAGTTTTTCATTGGCTTTAAGCGTTTCGAGCGGGATCAACCGGGGGAATTTTTCCACGAATGCAATATCCACCATATACCACAGAGGATTTTCTTGTTTTGATTTAGGGTCGTAATGCGAATCTTTTTTGTCCCAAGCCGTAAAATCGGGATACCCTGCACGAGAAACTTGCGCGACCCCGGCGACTCCCGGCGGCTCCGCGCTCGAATGGTAAAAAAGCACCTGATCGCCTACGCGCATCGTGTCTCGCATAAAATTCCTGGCCTGAAAATTCCGCACACCATTCCAATAAGTATTTTTATCAGATTTTAGGTCATCAATTGAATAGGAAGAAGGCTCCGATTTCATGAGCCAATAAGAAATCATATCACCCTTCGAACGAAGCCGAGACTCGGCTCACTATCTCATCCAGGTCGGCGGCGCTCACTTTTTTAAACCAGACATTATCCGGCATGAGGAGCACATTCGGACCTTCACTGCAGGCATCCAGACAGCCCGTGCGGCTTACGCGTATTTTTTTCTCGAGATTTTTCTCTTTCACCTTGGCTTTCAGGCTTTCACGCAAGCGCCCGCCGGCTTCGGCGCAGCACGCCCCCGCTTCTCTTTTGTTCTCACAGACGAATAAATATTTTTGATAATCGGGTTGTGAAATTTGCATAGAAGTTATTTTTGAGGAATTCGGCATGAAGAACCGCCAAAATGATGCCGGTTTTTAGCTATCCATTTGTAAGCGGGTACTCCTAAAAACGACATCCCCGGAATATATAAAAAAAGCGCCGGAAGAAAAGTCAGCGGGCACTGGAGAAGAATGTCCCTGACGGCAAAAAAACCTCCGCAGGCGCGTCCCCGGTTATTGATAGAGACCATGCGATTCTGTGTTTCTTCGCCTGATAGCTGTGGAAAATGTTTTTCAAGTCCGGGTTCCAGTCTGGCACGCCATTCAATGCGGCTGAGCCAGTCCAGCGCTTTGCCGATGCGTATCGAACGTTGACAGAATCCGCAATCGCCATCAAAGATGACCGTACGGGCTGTCAATTTTATTTACTGACCTTTCACTAAATAATGGGCACAGCGGAGGCCCCTATTTTGTCCGGCTGCAAGGCGCGACGACGAGGCAGGGTCTAGACCCTGTCGAGGAGGAGTAACGCAGTCAGACGGGCAAAAGAGGGGCCTCCCCTTCGGGGCCGGACGATTTTTCGTTGATACTGCGTCATTCGTCGTCGCCATAGAGTAACTATGCCTCCTCCTCATTCCTTGTCTCAACCAAAAATCGTACACGGCCGCTGTGCCCATTATTTAGTGAAAGGTCAGTGAAGTCTACGCGAGCGCGATACCACCAGCTCCGTGGGCGTGGACAGCGCTGTAATAACCGTATCCGGACGGATGATCAAAAGCTCCAGCGAATTGGTGCCGGGGTTTCCCGTCGCCCGGATCAGAGGCGGCACGCTGTAACGCAAGGCATTGGTGGGATCCGAATCCAGACCTGTTTCAATTCTATAAATCGTATCGTCCGCTGTGATTTTTTTAGTCTGGTAATCATAAATCCGGGTGCGAATGAGCGTGCCCTTTGCGATGTCGAGAAGATAGGTGTTTTCGAATTGTCCTTCATATTTACGCATTTCGGTGCCCGCGTAGAAATATTTTTCCTCTTCGTGAGAAACGATGGTCTGAACCTCAGCAAAAGCCGGGCCGGATATCGCGAGGAATGCCGCTAAAAAAAATAAACTGTTACGCATAGATAATGTCCTCTTCGCTGCCATAGATCTTAAACGGTTCGCCCCATTGGTCTTGGCCCGACAAGTCCCATGGTTTATCCCGGTTTTTTTCAAGTTTCAGTCTTATTCCCCATTCGGCCCCGTAAATAAGGTAGCCCATTCCTTCGCCGGAATCATTGATCTTGACCGCGTAGGCCTCGACAAAACGGCCTTTTTCATCCACACCGGTGACGTCGCATGCAGTCTCTTCGCCTCTCTCAACTACCCGAATGCCACAAATACGACGGGGCGAGCCCAGTTCATTGAAAACATACTGCTCACTTCCGGCGCAATTCAAATTGTCTTGTACATGAATATTCATCGTAAAGGAACATTATATCAAACTTTCTAACTTTTGCGTCACTTGACGCCTCAATGGCAGTGCCTGGCCCGAGGGCAGAAGATTAAGAAATTGTTCGTAATTTTCGCGCGCCTTGTCTTTATTTCCCAGATATTCGTAACTCTGGGCCATGAAATAATACAAATGAGCCCTATTGAGGATTGATGCGGACTGAAAATCCGGCTTTATCAGTGTCTCTTCGTACAAAAAAATAGCTTTGTCGTATTTTTTGAAACGCATATACAGATTTCCCAGTTCAAATGCGATCTCCCAGGAATTGGGATTAGCCAAACGCGCGCGGTCAAGCACTTGCGCCGCATCCTCAGGTTTTCCGAGCCGTTTTTCAAGCCAATAAGCCGTGGAAAGCTGAGCTTCCTCGTTATAAGGGTCAAGTTGGGTCGCCAAAAATAGAAAGGGCAGTATTTCTTTTTGCTCGGCCTGTTTTAAATGATAGTGTTCGTGGCTTTTCACACGCTCATTCACGAGTGCAGGCCAATCGTACGCCGCCGGATGCTCATGCGCGTGCTTTTCCTCGATATTTCCCTCTTTTTCCCGGTCCTCTTCATCTTCCCAGGTAAAATCCCGCTGGGCACCTCCGTGGAAATAAGATTCGGCTTTGAGAAACATCGTGTCACCCACCACTTCCTTGGCGCTGCCGATCAATTGATAAAGTGGGTCTTTCGGGAGCATGGGACCGCCCACGGATAATTCTGCGTTGACGCGAACGGCCACCCACTGGGCGGCAATTAAAATAAAAAGACAGAGAAAACCCGTTCGTGCGTTGCTCACAAAGTCCGCTTCCTGAAACCCATCCATCCCAATAAAAGAAAAATGGATGAATACAAACCGGAGTAGGCCGTAAGGAACACGAGTAGCTTAAAAGATACAGGCCCCCAGCCGTGAATGAAACGTTGTCTTAAGTCAAAAAATTCAAAGTGCGGAAACGCATAATAAATAGCTTTGGCAACAATGGCCGTGAACCATGAATGCGTATCGGCATACTGTTTGAGAACTGCACCGTAAAGACTGATCAAAAAATAAACGATAAGCGTGACCGTGACATTAGCCGAAAGTGTCAGAAAATAGGATAACGCCGAGGCCATTGAAGATATAACCAGTAAGTTCAATAGAAATAAATACGCCGTCTCCAGTGCCAGCACGGGTGACAACGACCCAGCTTTGGTCCAGGCGACAACAAGGAATATTAGGTAAAAAGTAAAAAATACTACCGCTCCGGCGAAGCAGGCGCCCAGGAATTTACCCAATAAGAACTGAGCGCGAGAAATGGGTTTTGCCAAAAGTACCTGACAGGTCCGGTTCTGCAGTTCAGACGGTACCTGCCGCGCCGCCAAAGACACGGTCAGAATAATCGTGAGCACAAAAATAAGTGAGAGCCCTATCTCAAGAAGATACCGGACGATGTTTTCGACGTGATAAAACTGCATGCGCGATGCGTAGACGAGCACGACCGCCAAAAGGATCAGAGCCACATAAAAATCTTTTTTGCGCACCACTTCTTTTATCAAAAGTTTTGCAATTGCCAATACCGGGCCCATTACTTGACCTTCCCCGAAACCACATCAATAAAAAAACGTTCAAGGTTCGGTTCTTTGGATGCCTCAAGCACCGCGTCGGTCGTGCCGGAGCGTATTACGCGACCATCCTTTACAATAGCGATGGAATGACACAAAAGCTCGACTTCGGACAATTCATGCGAAGAAAAAAAGATGGTTTTACCCGCCGAATGAAGGTCCTGAAGTATTTTTCTTAAGTCGAGACGCGTCATGGGATCGAGCCCTGAGGTGGGTTCGTCCAAAATCAGCGTATCCGGGTCATTGATGAGTGACTGGGCGATGCTCATTTTCTGCACCATACCCTTTGAAAAAATACT
>JAHFFI010000050.1 GCA_023248025.1 Candidatus Omnitrophota bacterium | reverse complement strand
CCATACCGGCGGCGTCTGAGATGAAAACGGTCTGCTGCTCAGGCGTCAGCTCAACGGGGGATTCGTACACCGTTCCTTTGGAATGGCTAGATTTGGAAGTGAAGCTTAGATTCTCCAGCGGGATCGCAATGCCCGACTCATTTTGCAGCGGGTTGTTTAAATGATGAGTGACCTGATAGCGCTCGCCCGTATTGGACTGCACTTCCACTCTCATCGTCATGGGACCTGTCGTGCTTTCCCCGCTTGCCGAAGGCAGCACATCCCCGAAGCGAAGCTCAGAATCCTTTTGTCCCTGCACAATGAGTTCAATCGTGGGCGCAACGGACGCTTTGGAACCCACCGTGACCGTAGTGGATGCGGCAGAAGCTGTACCGGCGATAAATAGGATGAGAAAAGGAAGGCCTTTGAGAGATTTTTTAAAAAGACTCATTATGAAAAAACTATATCATATGACCGGAGCTATTACAAGGCGGTGATACTATAATGCTTCGCGCGTAATCCGTTTTTATCGTTTATTTCCTGCTGCATCCGGTATTGGGTTTCACCCAAGTTTCCGTTTGCTTGCACCCGCGCAGGCGTCAAATCTGCCTCTATCATGGGCAGTATGGTACAGCTTATCCTTGCGGTAGCGGATTTAGACGCCGCCCAGACTGGGGAGGCCATGAGCAGGCTTAAAAGAAGAACACTAGCGTATTGGGTCGTTTTCATGGAGTAACGGCTCCTATTTTCCGGCAGCCCAACCACCTTGCCTGACGTCCACCGTGTCAGGTTTAGATTTGCGGCTTTGCGTCTCACCTTTTCAGGTGATTTGCCCTTGTAGTCTTAAAGAACATCTTCTTGTTTTAAAATATACATGATAGTTGGGGGTTATTCAAGATTGCTAAGGAATTATTATTATTTATAAGTATAAGTAATTCAATGAGTTAAGCATGCTAATTTAATTTTTTTAATAACTTACCTTTTTCCAGGTAGAAATCCGGCTGTATTCCAGGTAAAATACATGCTTTCGTGACCTGTCCTATCTCCCTCTAAAAGAAAGGGTTTAAGAGAATGCTTCGCTCGGGCCAGTCGGCGGAATCGGATTATTTTTTACACAACGATGGCCGCTTTGAGATCCGCCATTATAACGAGAAAAAAGCTTTTTCAAATTTCTTGCCCGGCATCGCGGGGCTTTTTGGGACGCCCATGTGGGTGTTCACCGTGAATCGCGGACAGGGTGTGGCGAGTTTTGGGACACGCAATAAAGACGGCGCGATCCTTGAATTTTTCCCTGCCAACAAAGCCTATCAAATGGTGACCTCTTCGGGTTTCCGTACTTTTCTTAAAAATACTTCCCAGGAGGGTGTCATTTACGAGCCCTTTCGTGAGACGGCATCTCCGGGTCGTCAAAAGATACTGCAGACTATGGATGTGAGCTCGCATGAGCTCACACTTCGCGAGGTCAATCCTGAACTTGGGCTTGAAATCAATGTCACTTACTTTACTGTGCCCGGGGAACCCATCGCGGCTCTGGCGCGCGAAGTGGCCGTGACCAACATTTCCAAACGGTCGACGCGTTGGGAGATGCTGGACGGTCTTCCGCAGATAAATCCATACGGCATGAACGAATTTTTTATCAAGAACATGAGCCGCACCATCGAAGCGTGGATGACGGTGGAAAACGTAAATCCGAAGAACACGCCTTATTTTCACCTGCGCGTGGATGCAACGGATCGGCCGGAAGTGACGGTAATTAATGAAGGTAATTTTTTCTTCTCGCTTTTAGCAGACAACAAAAAACCGCGTATTTTAGACGCCATCGTGGACCCGGCGGTTATTTTCGGCGCCGTGCTTGATTTTTCGTATCCTGAGCGTTTCGCCGCCAACAAGTCTTATGAAGTGCCGGCAGACCAGATGAAAGAAAATAAAACGCCATGCGGCTTTTCATTTTCGCGTTTTGACCTGGCGGCGGGCGCGACGCGTCGCGTCCAGTCTTTTTATGGCAATGCCAAGTCCGTCGAGGATTTAAACCGATACGTCGCGAAAGCGAAACGGCCGGGATATTTTGCTGAAAAACGAGAAGAAAACCGCCGCCTTATAGAGCAGATCAAAAGCCCGTGTTTTTCTATGACAGCATCGCCCGCGTATGACCTTTACTGCGGACAGACCTATCTGGATAATGCGCTTCGCGGCGGCATCCCGATTCATTTGGGAGATCCCAAGAAAGGGTCGGCGTTTTATGTGTATTCGCGGAAGCATGGAGACCTTGAGAGGGATTACAACGCGTTCGTTGTCGAGCCGACTTATTTTTCCCAAGGCAACGGCAATTACCGTGACGTGAACCAGAACCGTCGTATGGACACGTGGTTTGACCCGAACGTGCGAGACACCAATATCAAAACATTTCTCAATCTCATCCAAGCGGATGGTTTTAATCCGTTGGTGACACGGGGCACAGTTTATAATTTCAAACGTTCCGATGCCGCACGAAAAGTATTGATAAAATTTCTTGGCGCTAAAAATGCGCGGATTTTTGAAGGTTTTCTCGAAAATCCTTTTGGCCCCGGAGAATGTTATAGATTTCTAGACAAGCACGTGTCGATGCGGCCGGGACAGTTCACCAATTTTTTAAAAGACCTTCTCCCTCATCTCGAAAGGGAAGACAGGGCCGACCACGGCGAGGGTTTCTGGGTGGATCATTGGATCTATAATCTGGATCTTATAGAAAATTATCTCGCAATCTATCCGGAGGACTGGAAAGCGCTTTTATTTGAACGCTCAGAATACACGTTTTATGACAATGACCACCTGGTGAGGCCCCGCGCCGAGAAATATGTGCTGGACAAAGAACGCGTGCGGCAATTCGGGTCGGTGTACAAAAATAATGAAAAAGCAGAACTCTTAAAAAAGCGCACGAAAGACAGAAACGTTGTCCGGACGCGACACGGCCACGGCGCGATTTACCGCACAACGCTTTTCGTAAAATTACTCTGCCTCGTCACCAATAAATTTGCGTCACTCGATCCCGAAGGTATCGGAATCGAGATGGAAGCGGATAAACCCTCCTGGTACGATGCTTTGAACGGTCTCCCGGGTCTTTTGGGGTCTTCTTTTGGCGAAACCTTTGAACTTAAACGTTTTTTACTTTTCCTCATTCAGTCCATGGATGAGTTGCCGCCGGCGCAGGAAAAGATAACGGTCCCTTCCGAATTGGCAGAGTTCATCGGCGCCATTTTCACGGCTCTCGAGAGATTCTTCAAGGACAAGGGCGCTTCTAAAAATTATGATATTTGGTCTCGCGTACACGATGTGAAAGAAAAATATCGCGCATCCGTCGCCATGGGTTTTTCCGGCAAAGAGACGGTGATGAGCGCGGCCTCGGTGAAGCGTTTTCTCGAACACGTACGGGAGAAAGTGGAGATAGGCATCGAAAAAGGTTTTGATCCCAAAAGCCGTATGTATCCCACTTATTTTGAGAACCGCATCGTCCGTCATCGCAGGCTATCCGAAAAGGACGGCAAAGTTTTTACGAAAGCACTCGAATTTAAACAATCGCCGCTGCCTTATTTTCTGGAAGGGCCGGTGCATGCGATGAAAGTGGAGAAAGACCCTGCCGCCCGCCGCGCGCTGTACCGGGCTGTTCGTGATAGCCGGCTTTATGACAAAAAGCTGGGTATGTATAAAGTGACGGAGCCGTTGGAGTCCGCGTCTCTCGAAGTAGGCCGCGCGCGTATCTTTACGCCGGGGTGGCTTGAGAACGAGTCGATTTGGCTGCATATGGAATATAAATGGATGCTGGAAGTTCTGAAAGCCGGCATGGCGGATGAATTTTATGACGATTTCAAGAAAGCGCTTGTGCCCTTTCAGAAACCGGAACGATATGGACGGAGTATTTTAGAGAACTCTTCTTTTATCGTCTCGAGCGTTTTTCAGGACGCGTCGCTGCACGGCACGGGCTTCGTGGCGCGTCTTTCGGGATCCACGGCAGAATTTCTCAATATGTGGCTTGTGATGAACGTCGGAAAGCGTCCTTTCGCTCTCACAAACGACAAGAAACTTTCTCTGCGTTTTGATCCGACGCTTCCCGCATTTTTATTCACCAAAGAAAAATCGACTCGGATCGCGATGGGTTTTGACGGCAAAGAGACCGCCATTACTATCGAGGCGGATTCTATCGCTTTTATGTTTTTGGGAAAAACCCTCGTGGTTTATCACAACCCGAGGCGTCTGGATACCTTCGGAGGCCGACGCGCGTCCGTAAGAAAAATAACACTGGAAAGTAAGGGTCAGCGCATGGAGTTTCGCGGCGACACCGTGCCGAGCCCCTACGCCGAAAGAGTGCGGCAGGGCCTTATCCGCCGCATCGATATCGAGCTGGGATAATGCCCGAAGTTCGCGTCCGCTTTGCACCCAGTCCCACCGGCTTCCTTCATATCGGCAGTGCCCGTACCGCGCTTTTTAATTGGCTTTTCGCCCGGCATGAAGGTGGCAAGTTCTTTCTCCGCATTGAAGACACTGACAAAGAACGCTCGAAAAAAGAGTTTCTCGATGAAATACTGGACAGTCTGACGTGGCTGGGCCTCCATTGGGACGAGAAGCTCGTGTTTCAGAGTCAGCGCACGGAATATTATCGCACAAAGGCGAATGAGCTTGTAAAAAAAGGGTTGGCCTATGCCGAAGGCGAGGCCATCCGCTTCCGTATGCCCAAGACCGGAAAAGTGTTCTTTGACGATCTTCTGCACGGCCGCATTGAGTTTGATCTGGACCAGCACACGTCGCTGGCTGAGGACCTCGTCATCTTTAAATCGGACGGCTCTCCGACCTATAATTTCGCAGTGGTGTGCGACGACGCGGACATGAAGATGACGCACATTATCCGCGGTGACGACCATATTTCCAATACTCCCAAGCAGGTTCCCCTTTATGAAGCCCTGGGATTTAAGCAGCCGATATTTTGTCATATTCCGTTAATACTCGGCGAAGATCGCTCCCGTATGTCCAAGCGCCATGGGGCGACAAGCATCCGCGAATACCGGGACGCCGGATTTCTCCCGGAGGCGCTGATTAATTATCTTTCGCTTCTCGGCTGGTCTCCGGGAAATAACCAGGAGATCATCGATCGTAAGGAGCTCATCGAAAAATTTAATTTGAAGCGTGTTTTAAAAACAGGGGCGGTGTTCAACAAAGAAAAACTGGAATGGCTGAACGGCCAGTACATCCGGAAACTCAGCGTGCCGGCCCTGACGGACCTACTCATTCCTGTGTTGGAAAAGCGGGGATGGTGGGATGCTAAAGGGGACAGGGTGTGGCTTGAGCGTGTGGTGGCTCTTTGTCAGGAGAGGACATTCTGTCTTGGGCAGTTCCCTGAATTGACTGAATTTTTATTTGTCGATGAAATTAAATACAACGACGAGGCGCTTCAGGAATTTCTGAAAGACGGGCGTCTTAAGGATGCTTTCGCAAAATATTCTGACGCGCTGGGTGCTTTGGGCACCTTCGACACTAAAACGGTGGAGGAGAGGTCCCGCGCCTTCATGAAGGAAATAGGCATGAGCGGAAAAGAATTTATTCACCCCTGTCGTGTAGCCCTGACAGGCCGTAGTGTAAGCCCCGGGTTTTTTGACACCGTTTCTCTCATCGGAAAAAAAAGAGCGGTGCAGCGCTTGCGCCACACCGCCGATGTCCTACTAAAGAAATAATTGGGGAGAAAAAAAGCTGCCCCGCTAGGATTCGGCGCCCTACGCCTCACAAGTCCTCGATACCTTCGGTATCTCGGCATGTTCGGCTCCGGGTCGGCCAGCCGCTGCCTCACAGGATGTCGATGCTCCTAATTGTCGCATCGACTTTTATTCAGGGTTCGGCAGCTCCCTTTCGAATCCTAGCGGGAGTGAAGGTGAGAAAAAAAGCTGCCCCGCTAGGATTCGAACCTAGACAAGCAGCTCCAGAGGCTGCCGTGCTACCGTTACACAACAGGGCAATTAGTTTGAAATCATCTTGACGTACGTTTCGTATTTCATATCGAACTTGAGTGGGCTGCGGAAGGGGGGATTTGAACCCCCAAGCCTTGCGGCACATGCCCCTCAAACATGCGCGTATGCCAGTTCCGCCACTTCCGCTTAGTGCCCACTATAAAGTTGTAGAGGGATTTTCCGCCACAAAGCCGGCGGATTCGTCCTGCGTCGCGCTTTGTGGACGGATTCGCCGCAGGCGAAGAACCCCCAAGCCTTGCGGCACATGCCCCTCAAACATGCGCGTATGCCAGTTCCGCCACTTCCGCGAAAGTCAGTATTCTACCATATCCCGGTAGATGCGGCCCAAAAGATGGGCTATTCCAGTATGATCAAAAGCGTATTCGAGAATTTACGCAGCATTTTATTTAGCATTGCTCTTGGGAGCAGGACTTCTTTCTTATTGAGCTCGAGTCCCTTGAGCTCCTTACCATTCAGCAGCACTTTTGTGACAAAATAATGCTCGTATGGCACTCTTTTGGGATTGCGGTAAATCACGCGTATCCTGCGGTCCAGAAAAAAAGTTTCGACGGATAATTCCTGTTTCTCGCCGAATTGACTTTTCACGAGCTTGGGAGCCAGCAGCAGATCGCCGAACCGTCCGCGCACGCCAAATACCTGTGTCAGGATGGTCAGGACGAGCCAGCTCGCGGAGCCGGTGAGATAATGATAAAGTCCGCGGCCATCTGAATTGAAATATTCAGGAATTCCCGGAAATATCTTACTTTTATCCGTCCGAAGGCACATGCGGTAGATGGAATCGAGCACTTCAAAACCCTCGTTCACAAAGCCGCGCTGATAAAGTGAGTTCGAGAACATGACGGCCATGTGGCTGAAGAAAGAACCGTTTTCTTTCTCACCGTAGGCAAAAGAAAAACACCGGCCGAGGTCGGGACGGATCTCGTGAAAATCCGTATTGAGCCTGAAGCCTCCGTGGTCTTTGTCCCTTAAATATTTTTTAGCGGTTTTAAAAATTTCTTCCGTTTGTTTTAACGTAGCAATGTTTCCCATGACGGCAAATACCTGTCCCGTCAACGTCATTCGCACGCCTTTCGGGAAATCACCCTCCACGCGACGGCCGTGATTATCGTAATAACCATTGAAAAAGCTCTCGCCGGTGTGAGTCGAGATCCATTCTTTCTGCCGGACTTGTTCGGCCAAGAATTCACCTTTCTCTTCGAGATCCTGCATCAGTTTATCTATGCGGACAGAAACCTTTTTCCCAGAAACAACGGGGCTTACGGCCTGGAAATATTTCTCAAGCTGCTTTCTCTTCTCTGCCACGGAATTGTAATGGATCTTTTTACCGGCGACACGGTCCAAGAGGATCAAAAGTTCTGATGTGAGTTCGATCTTTTTCAAATTCATTTTAGAGGCGGCTTCACCCAAAAGTACCGCCATCTTTTTAAGATTCGAAGCGTAAAGACAGGTAAAGGCCACGCTTTCGCCGCGTTCATAAGCCATGTCGATACCGTCATTCCAATCGGCATTCTCGAGGCGTATATGGCCGTGTTCACCCACATTGTAAAATTGCACCAAATGCTGCACGAGCATGTGTTCGAGAACACTGGCTCCAACCACGCGCGATTTTTTGTCTTTTAAATGCGGTCCAGAATCATCGGACCATTCCGTATCTTTTTTCCGCGCGCGAAAAAGATGTCTGTCGCGGAAATATCCGGTGTTCTGAAAAAGAATACTGAAGTCTCCGGTCTGGTGGATATACAGTTCGGTGGTCAGATACGGCCATGCGCCGTGGTCCATCCAGACGCGCGTAATGTTATTGCGGTCCGCGATGAATTCACCCGGTTCCTGGCCGATGATGGTGGCATTAGACCCGTCGATACGGATACCGCCGAAATTATTGAGAAGAATCTGTCTGACATCGCCGGGTGACGTGAATAAAAGCGCTAAACAGTCCTGCCAGAGGTCGCGCCAGCCGCGGCCGCCGCGACCGTAATCAAAGTCGGGGAGGAAAGAGCAGCCGAAAAGTTTTCTGAGAGTCGGTTGGAGTGACACCCAACGGAGCCAGCCATTTATTCGGGGGTTTCCCAGGTCGAAACGCAACTGATTGAGCTTATTTTTCCAAAAAAGCTTATTTTGTTTTAAAGACTCCTCGGCTTTGGCCATGCTGCCATATTTACGAAGCCAAGCCTCGACTTCTGATTCTTTTTTAGCGATGCCAAGCATCAGAACAAAATGCACCCGTTGCCGCGGAGCCAGCGATACGGTTTTGAAGCGGAGCGCTCCGATAGCGGATTTGCCATGAAAAGCGGTCTGATCTTTTTGGGGAGGCTCAAGATTTTCAATGATGGCCTGAGGGGCTTCAAGATTTCCGCCTTCACCGGCAAAATCGGGAATGGTTGAAAATGCGCCAACGGGTGGATCTCCGTTTTCTCCCACGCCCATCACGCAATAAATCGTTTCATTTATCTTGTGCCCGCGCTCGTCAAACGACATGGTTGGTTTTACAATAATTCCGGATGAATGATGAATGACGCGGTGTAAAAGAGATGTTACGTGATGATGGTCGCGATGATTGTCGGCTGAGCGACCGAAAATAGGGATCGCGGAGGTGGGAGTGACTTTCACGGCCGAGGAGCCCGTATTCTGCAGAGTGACCATCATGATTTCGACCGTGTCGTCAGAGGCCGGAGCGAAATTGACAATCTCTGAGCGCAGGTGAAATTGTTTATTTTCGCGGGTGACTTTATGCCATAAAAATCCCGCTTCAAGCTCAACCTCTTCCTGGTTTTTGTGAAGAAATTTATTAGCATCCTGTACAGCGGAAACACCGGCCAGTGACCACACACCTTTTCCTTCAATATGGACCCAGAAGTTGCGGTTTGATTTGGTGTTATGAAGATCTTCTATCGTGACAGGGGCTGTGAGGAATGAATTATGATTTGTTTTGATATCGCCATGAAGATCCGGAGTAATGCTAGAAAGAATACTAGCCTCATTGGCCAAAGGAAAATAGAGACGGCTCGTGCACTCGGCACCGAGGGCTCGGAAACTAAAGTCTTCGTCTATGAATTGCCATTGAAATCGGGAGCTATTAGCCATGGAAGTGTCAGAAATAAGTCCATACTATAGAGCAAAAAGGCCTGCCAATCAAGCAGGACTTATCTTAATTTTTATTCGATTAAAATAATGAACTGGTCTTGAGGGGAGTCGCCGCCTATCATTCGACTTATTCCGAAAGAATTTTCGCCGTAGACGTCTCAGATACAAGACGCGAGGAAGTGAGCGCGGAGGCGCTATGGTAATAGCGTCGCACAAGCGAA
>JAHFFI010000049.1 GCA_023248025.1 Candidatus Omnitrophota bacterium | reverse complement strand
GTTGGGGTTCCTTGAACTCCTGCTGAACCATGGGAAAAAGCTGCTGGAGCTCTTCATCTTTTGGGGGAGTGATCCCTGCGATTACCGATTCGGAAGGAACAAAACCCGCCAACAGCTCTTTTCGGCCATGCTCCTGATTATAAAGATTTTTAAGCTCATCATCCGAGATCTGGACTTTAGCCTTTAGTTTTTCACGGATCTTCTGGATAGTGAGCGTGTCACGCATCTCTTCTTCAAATGCGCGCGGCGTCATTCGGAGGTGTTCGGTCACGAATTGTTTATAAAATCGGTCATCGAACCCTGATTTTGAGTTGAAAGCGGGTTGTTCGGCTATCCAACTGACAACGTCTGAATCGGAGGCTTTGATGTGCGACGACTTGGCATAGTCCAGTAGCAGCAACCTATCCCAGGCCTCACCCTTAATATTCATGCGCTGGCTGATCTTCGAGGCTTCCGCGCCGTAGATGAGGCTTAGCTGGCGCATCGTGGCCTGGTAGCTCGACAAATATTTCTGGAAGGAAATATTCTGACTGCCGATCACGCCGAGCGAGCCGGAGGTTTTCTGGTTTTCATGACCCAATAAGAGGCCCGATATAACAAAGGAAGGGATGATGAAAATGGCCAACCCCAGGAAAATGCGCTTTTGAACCGATTTTTGACGGAAAATTTTTATCACTTAAACCCCTCTATTGGATGAGAATCCTGGGATTATACCATGCTCCGGACGCCGGCATCAATAACCCATTTAACGTCTTTTTTTGACAATACCCACTCGCCATGTTATCATACCCAAACTAACACTATTGAGCCCAAATGTAAGGCTCATTTTTTTTCTAACTTGTTCAATGGCAATAAAATAGATTAATGAGCTTTAAACTAAAACTAGGCCTTCCTAAAGGCAGTCTCCAGGACTCGACTTTTAAGATGTTTAAAAAAGCCGGGTATAATATCACGGTCGGTTCCCGTTCCTATTTTCCCTATATAGACGATCCCGAGATTGATCCCGTGCTGATCCGAGCGCAGGAAATGTCACGTTATGTGGAAGACGGCGTGCTAGACTGTGGCATCACGGGCGAGGACTGGATACAGGAGAATGGCTCGGACGTGGCGTATGTGAAGGAACTTGCGTACGCCAAAACGGGCATGAATCCCGTCCGGTGGGTGTTGGCGGTGCCCAATGCGTCTAATATCAAGTCGGTCAAGGACCTGGAAGGCAAGCGTATCGCCACAGAGTTAAAAGGTTTTACGGAAAAATACTTAAAGAAAAACGGCGTCAAGGCGGATGTGGAATTCAGCTGGGGGGCTACCGAGGCGAAGGTTGCGACCGGTCTCGTGGACGCCATCGTAGAGCTGACGGAGACCGGTTCTTCGCTTAAAGCGAACAACCTGCGCATCGTGGAGACGCTCTGCCACTCGACGACGCAGTTCATCGCGAATAAAAAGAGCTGGGATGACCCCGCTAAGAAAAAGAAAATGCAGAACGTGGCCATGCTTTTGGAAGGCGCCATCATTTCCGAGGCAAAAGTGGGCCTCAAAATGAATGTTCATAAAGACAATTTACAGAGGGTGATTTCGCTTTTGCCGGCTCTTAAAAAGCCGACCGTGTCGAATCTCGGCGCGGATACGAAAGAAACGAGTTGGTACAGCGTGGATACAGTGATTGATGAACACGTGGTGCGGGACTTGATTCCCAAGCTCAAAGAAGTGGGTGCCGAAGGCATCATTGAGTATCCTTTAAATAAAGTAATTTATTAAACGGAGGTAACTGATAAATGCCTTGCGGACGCAAACGGAAACGCCATAAAATGGCGGTGCATAAAAGAAAAAAAAGAAGAAGAAGAGACCGTCATAAGAAGAGAGACCGGTAATTATAGGGAGGGAAAGTCATTGCTTTGGCGTAAACTTAAACTATTTTGGTGGAACCACTGGGTAAAATTTGTCGTAGTAGCGTGGACATTTTTTATTTTTTGGATTCCTTTCGCGGCATTAGGGTCGATAGATTCCTACCAGCGTTCTTACATGGTGGCCTGGCTTTCTACCATGGGTCTTCAGGCCACGATCAGCGCCGTTATTTTCGTGGTGTTGTATTCCTGGGTGCTGCAGGGCGGACTGCAGAAATTAAAAAAGCGTCAAATCAAGGGCGAGGGCGTCAACATCAAATGGACAGACGTCATTGGCATGGAAGGCGCTAAGTTAGAAGCCAAAGAGATTGTTGAACTTATTAAGGACCGTGCCCGCGTAAAAAAGATCGGCGGCAATATTATCCGCGGCATGCTCATGATGGGGCCTCCGGGCTGCGGTAAGACGTATCTTGCGAAAGCGATTGCTACCGAAGCGGGCATTCCTTTTATTTCTATGTCGGGATCCGAGTTCGTTGAAGTATTCGTAGGCGTCGGCGCTTCCCGCGTCAGACAGCTTTTTCAGAAAGCACGCCGTCTCGCCTATGCCGACGGCGGATGCATTATTTTCATCGACGAAATTGACGCCGTTGGCCGCAAGCGCGTGTTCTCCGCTTTCGGGGGAACGGAAGAAACCAACTCCACGCAGAACCAGCTTCTGGCTGAAATGGACGGTTTGTCGGACAAAGACGAGAACGTTATCGTCATCGGCGCTACGAATGCGGCGCAGGAAACGATGGACGAAGCGCTTTTAAGGCCGGGACGTTTTGACCGCAAAATTTACGTTGATAAACCGGACCTGGAAGAACGCGAAGCACTTTTCCGTTATTATCTCACTAAGATCAAATACGACGAATCCATTGACATCGGCCGCCTGGCGCGTAAAGCCGTTACGAAAAGTCCCGCTGATATCGCCAACATCACGAAGGAAGCGGCGCTCATCGCCACGCGAAGCAAGAACGATCTCGTGACGATGGAGCATATCTCAGAAGCCATGGAGCGCATTGACCTGGGTCTTAAGAGAAACCGCAAAGTCAGCGAAAAAGAAATGCGCATTACGGCTTATCACGAGACCGGGCATCTCATCGTGACCTATCTTTTGCATCCCACCGACGACGTGTTTAAGGCCTCTATCATTCCCCGCGGACCGGCGGGTGGCGTGACCTACTCTTTACCCGCGAATGATGAAATGTTCCGGAACAAGGACTGGTTCATTGCCGAGATTGGCGTGCTCCTAGCCGGTTATGTCGCCGAAAAAGTAAAATTTGGCGTTACTTCGAGCGGTGTTTCCAGCGATTTCCAGCATGCTATGCGTCTGGCGCACACGATGGTTTGGCGGCTGGGCATGGGTCAATCCGAATCACTCGGCGACTACGCCTCGATCCCGTCTGAGCAGCTTTCCGGCAGCGTAAAGGACAAACTTAATGCCGAAACGCACGATATCATCCAGGCGGCCATGAAAAGCGTCGAGGAATTGCTCAAAAAAGAGAACGTGATCTTTGAGCGCTTCGCCACAGAGCTTCTTAAGAGGCAAGAGCTGGACTACGATGATATTGAAGCAATATTCAAAGAATATGGCAAATCCAATCCTCGCGTCACGTCCAAGTATTTACCCCCAAAGGCATAGGGTCTCAGACGACAGATGACAGACGACAGAAAAAAAACTTCTGTCTGCTGTCTTCTGTTTTCTGTCCTCTGTCTTCTGATCATTACAGGCTGCGGGCCAGAATACACTTACCCCGCGAACAAAGTCGCAGAATCCATAGAAAAGATCTGTCAGGATGAATACAAGATCAAGGTCGAAGCGCGCGTGGTCGGTAAAACGGTCGGTGCTTTGTTTTTTATGGACAATGCGCTCGATAATAAAGGCCAGCTCTCTAAAGAGATTCACGAACAGATGGGGAAAATCATGCAGGTGCTCACCCGCGTGACCCTTTCCACGGACCTGCCCGTAGACTACTGCGTGGTGATCCTGCGCGACCGTGTTTATGCCAATGAACTTATCATCACGCGTTCCGTGGACGACACCAAGCGTGCCAATGCGGAGATGATCGGTGTTGAGGAATCCATCAATCGGACGGTTTTTGGCCAGAGGCACATTGATGTTACGCCACAGAACGAGCCATTCATCTTGAAAGAGGTGCAGACGCCGGAGTTCTTGGCGGACCAGGTGATCCAGCGCGTGCGCTACGCTTCCGCCAAGGATACTAAAGTAGAAGCGCAGATCGCATTCCTTCTGATGGATGGAAGCTACGAACCCGAGGAAAAAAATTTCCGATTTTCGTACGTATCGCTGAAACCGACAGACCCCAAACAGCTTTTGCTCGACGTGTTTCATCAAGCCAACCAAGTTCTCAAGGCTTATCAATTCACGGATTTTAAGGCACTCGAGATACTGGATTATATGCACCGCCAGAAGCTAACGATAGATGCCAAAGCGATCCAGCAGTATCAGGATAAAAAAATAACCGACGACGATGTTTTTTCGCGATTTGTGTCCCAGTCCGCGACGATGCAAGAAGCGTTTAAGCTGTTTGGGTTCAACACTCCGACCAATATACCGGATGAGACGGCCGCGGTCGTTCCGGTGACCGAAGCCGCGCGCTAGATCCTTTCTCATGCTGCGACTCAAAGCCCCGGCCAAGGTCAATCTTTTTCTTAAAGTTCTAAAAAAGCGGCCGGATGGATTTCACGAATTAAAAACTCTCTTTGAACGTGTAAGCCTTTTTGATGACATCATTTTAATGCCCCACCCTTCCAAGATTCTCATAGAAACCGCATCACGGAATATACCCAGAGGCCCTAAAAATATTTGTTATCGCGCGGCCCGGCTTTTGCGGGATGAATTCGGCATTTGTGAGGGCGTGAAGATCAAGATCACAAAAAGAATCCCGGTCCGGGCGGGCCTCGGTGGGGGATCCAGTGACGCGGCGGCGGTGCTTATGGGTTTAAATCGTTTGTGGAAGCTCCGTCTAAGCCGCCATGCGCTCGCCAAGCTTGGCGAGCGGCTCGGCAGCGACGTTTCTTTTTTTATTCTGAACACTTCTTTTGCCATGGGTAGCGGCCGCGGCGAAATTTTAAAGCCCATCTCAAAACGGCTTAAAATCTGGCATGTTTTGGTGAAGCCGGACTTCGGAATCTCCACAAAAAAAGCCTATCAAGCGCTTCGGCAGGGTGTATTGACACCCCAAAATACCGATGCTACAATGGCACTCCGCTTAATTGAGAAAGCCGATAGGGAACATCTTCCGGACGTTTTGACGAATAGTCTGGAACTCGCTCTCAATAAACGAGTTACGACAATTTTAAATTCCATAAAGAAGATGCTTTTTCGCCAGGGTGCTATTGTCTCTCTGATGTCGGGAAGCGGTTCTTCGGTGTTTGGTATTTTTTCTTCCCGAAAAGAAGCTTTTTCGGCTGCGCGTGTTCTAAAAAAAAACCGGCGTTGGCAGGTTTTTGCAGTCTCAACGTATTAAACGGGGCAAGTTTCGATTTAAATTTTCCGTTCATATTTGCCCTGTGGTGTAATGGTAGCACACGACCCTTTGGAGGTCAGAGTCTAGGTTCGAATCCTAGCGGGGCAGTTCTACTTCGCCGTGTCCTTATCGGCCCGGCTTCGTAGGAATAAATTTAAAGGGAGTTATGCTCGAAACACGTAAATGTTCGTTTTGCCAAAAAATAGCCAAGGCTCAAGAGAAAATGTTCTCTGGGCCTGATGCACTTATCTGTGAAGACTGCATTCGCTTCTGCAATCAGTCGATGATACGCGAGGTCGAAACGCCTGCCGCACCGCCGTCCGTTCCACAAGAACCCATTCTATTAAAGACGCTTCCAAAGCCGGTTGATCTTAAAAAGATCCTCGATGAATACGTGATCGGACAGGAGCAGGCGAAAAAACAGCTTTCTGTCAGTGTTTACAATCATTACAAACGTGTTTTCTCAAACGTGGACCCTAAAGACGTCGAACTCGAAAAATCCAACGTGCTTCTTATCGGTCCGACCGGTTCGGGAAAAACGCTTCTTGCAAGAACGCTGGCCCGTATCCTGCGCGTGCCTTTCGCCATTTGCGATGCGACGACACTGACACAGGCGGGTTATGTCGGTGAAGACGTGGAGAACGTGATCTTACGTCTTTTACAAGACGCCAATTTTGACGCTAAGCGCGCTCAGACCGGTATCGTCTACATCGATGAGATCGATAAGATCGGTAAGACCTCAGAGAATGTGTCCATTACGCGCGATGTTTCAGGAGAGGGCGTACAGCAGGCGCTTTTGAAGATTCTGGAAGGCACCAAGGCCAATGTTCCACCTCAGGGCGGCCGTAAGCATCCACAGGCCGAAATGCTCCAGATCGATACCACCAACATTCTTTTTATCTGTGGTGGCACGTTCAGTCATTTAGAAAAAATCATTGAACAGCGGCTCGGAAAAAAAGAAATCGGTTTTCACAGTGACAGCGATCCATCGGCTCGTCGCGCCGAAGCGCTGGAAAAAAATCTTGTCTCACTCGTGGAAACTCAGGATCTTGTAAAGTACGGCATGATCCCCGAATTCATCGGCCGTTTTCCCGTTGTTTCGGTTTTGGATCCTCTGACTGAAAAAGACCTGCTCGACGTGCTGATCCGCCCCAAGAACGCACTTGTGCGTCAGTATAAAAAATTCTTTGAGCTCGAAAACGTGGAGCTCACGTTTACATCCGATGCTTTGAATGAGATTGTAAAAGAAGCCATTAAAAAGAAAACGGGTGCCCGCGGACTTCGCGCTATTTTGGAAGAAGTGATGCTGGACGTGATGTACGATGTGCCGTCGCTCGACCACGTGAAAGAATGCGTGATCAACGGCCGCACGGTTGTCACGCGCGGGCAGGCAGAACTCATTGACAAAAAAACGGACAGCCAAAAGGAAATAGCGTAAGTTCCTATGCGTCGCCCAAAGAACGATCTAGCTATTATTATTCTCGCGGCAGGACGCGGCACGCGCATGCGCTCGAAGCTTCCAAAAGCGCTTCACTCGGTGTGTGGAAAACCCATGCTGTGGTTCCTTTTGAGGAATGCGAAAACTCTAAAACCTAAAAAAACCGTGGTCGTGGCGGGGTTCGGCTTGAAAGAAGTGCGCGCGTTTGTCGGCGCTGACGCTCAGATAGTGGCGCAGAAACGGCTTTTGGGCAGCGGCGATGCGGTGAACCAGTGCCGTGCGGCCTTGAAGGGATTTGCCGGAAAAGTTCTTGTGCTTTATTGCGACACGCCGCTTGTGTCACTGGATACTTTAAAGAAATTATTGGCGCATCAAAAAGAACACGCGACGGCTTGCACACTTTTATCGGTTGAGCTGGACAATCCTTCAAGCTACGGACGCATTAAACGCATATCGGGCGGCTCGGTGATAAAGATAGTCGAAGCCAATGACGCGGACGCGGAAGAAAAGAAGAATCGTGAGGTCAACGTCGGCTGTTATGTGTTCGATGCCGAAAAACTTTTTACAGCGCTTTCACATGTGCGCCGGAATCCGAATAAAAAAGAATATTATTTGACGGACGTCATAGAGATCCTGGCGGCCAGCGGAACGGTGAGCGCCATTGCGACGGAAGACCGCGATGAAGTAACCGGGGTGAATTCCCGCAAAGACCTGGCGCGCGTCGAAGAGATCATGCAGCGCAGGATCTTAGAGGACTGGATGGAAAAAGGCGTGCATGTCCGCGATCCAAAATCGACAGCGGTGGATGCCGGAGTCGAGATCGGTGCCCAGACAACCATTGCTTCTCATACGGTGATCGAGGACAGCTGCCGTATCGGAGAGCGTTGTCAGATCGGGCCGTTTGCCAGAGTGCGCGGCGGTTCGGTGATCGGAAACGATGCGGTGATCGGAAATTTTGTGGAGATCGTGCGTTCGCGCATTGGGCAGGGCGCCAGCATAAAACATTTAAGCTATATCGGCGACGCCGAAGTGGGTCGGTCGGTGAATATCGGCGCCGGCACCATTACCGCTAATTATGACGGTAAAAAGAAGCACAAAACTATTATTCAAGACGGAGCCCAGCTCGGCAGCGGTACGGTGCTTGTGGCGCCGGTGCGTATCGGAAAAAATGCGAAGACCGGAGCGGGCGCCGTGGTGACCAGTGGATGCCATGTTGCGGCGAAAACAACGGTAGTGGGTGTGCCGGCGAAGGTGTTGAAAAAGACAATAAAGAGAATACAGTAGACAGTAGTCAGTAGTCAGTAGTCAGGGAAAGGCAGGGAGACACTGCGTGTCCTATATTTATTGCTTTCCCTGATATCTGACTACTTATAATCAATAAGGATGCAAATGAACGGACAATTAAAAATATTTGCGGGCAATGCGAATCCGGAACTGGCTAAAAAAATAGCAAAGTTTCTCAAGGTCCCGGTGGGCAAGGCACTCGTCACAACCTTCAGCGAAGGTGAGGTCCGGGTCAAAATAGAAGAGGACGTGCGCGGCCGCGATGTTTATCTCGTGCAGCCAACCTGTCCGCCGACCAACAATAATTTGATGGAGCTTCTTATCATGATTGACGCGATGCGCCGTGCATCGGCCCGCCGCATCACAGCGGTGATGCCATATTTCGGTTATGCGCGTCAGGATAGAAAAGATCAGCCACGTGTTCCTATTACAGCTAAACTCGTAGCCAATCTCTTGACAACTGCCGGCGCTGACCGCATTCTTACCATGGATCTGCATGCGAGCCAGATCCAGGGATTCTTTGACATTCCGATGGACCATTTATTCGCTGTAAAAACGATGGTGGATTATTTCGAAAAGAAAAAGATAAAAAATTTGGTGGTGGCTTCTCCTGACGTGGGTGGTATCAAAATGGCGCGGGCATATGCGAAGCGACTCGGCGCCAATCTTGCCATCGTCGACAAGCGTCGCATTGACGACAAGCACGCAGAGGTCATGAATATTCTCGGTGAAGTAAAAGGCAAGAATATTGTGATCGTGGATGACCTCGTATCGACAGCCAGCTCCATTTGTGAGGCGTCGAGTGCGCTAAAAAAAGCGGGTGCCCTCAAGATTTTCGCCGCTATCTCTCATCCGGTGCTTTCGGGTCCGGCGATCGAGCGTATCGGCAATTCTTCGATTGAGGAATTCGTCGTGACGGATAGCATTCCGATCGATGAGAAAAAAAAGATCCCGGCGATCAAAGTATTGTCGGTGGCGGCGCTCCTGGGTGAAGCCATTAAACGCATCCACGATGAAGAGTCGGTGAGCATTTTATTTCAATGAGTACTCACCCACTCATCCACCGACGGGTCCTGTCAAAGGAAACGCTCTATTTGTCCTCGCCGTCTATTAGCGGCTCCGGGCAAATAGACCTCGTCCTTTGCCACCCGTCGGAAGTGTTAGGCGATATCGTT
>JAHFFI010000048.1 GCA_023248025.1 Candidatus Omnitrophota bacterium | reverse complement strand
CTAACCTCCGTAAAACCGGCCCTAGCTTAAGCGCCTCTAATTCCTGCTTGAAAACACTACGGGATATCAGTCTCAGCTCGCGAGAAAACATATAAAGCCAATCGTGAGGCTTATACCTCTTAAATGCCTGCGCGGCACCTTCGAGCCATTCATCAACGGGACTGCTAAAGAGACGACTAACCAACCGATTCACCGCAAGATCGCGTAAAGCATCCCGAACCAATACGGCAAGAAAGGTTTTCTGAACCGGATCGCGCGTGTCAATGGCATCCAGTAAGCGTTCTGAAAAACTGATCGTGCCGCGCGCAGCGCCCGTGAAATATAAATTTCCCGACTGCGACGGCGAATGATAGTCCATAAAGCGCGTGTGAATATCCACGCCCAAGATCACGGCACCACCGAGCAGTTCCGTCATGCGCGATTCAGGAATATTTTCCATCTGCGCCAGTTGCTGCAATGCCTCCGTCAACTTTTGTTGGTAACTTTTTTGTAAGTGGGAGAGCTCTTTTACCGGCGGCACCTCGGGTTCGTAATAGGGCGGGAGCGGCATCTGGGTGGGATTAAAGAGAATGCTCTTCCTTGGAAATCCATAAATAACATATGAACCAAATTGGTTTTGACGCAGCGCCACAACCTCATCTTTATCGTAATCCGGACGGAAACCACCGGCATCCGCAGCTTTTTGGACCAATTTAAACATTTTTAAGGTGTGATCAAATACAAAAGCATCATAATTGGCTCCGTAAGCGCCCTGCATGATTGATTTTAAATTATGTTCTAATTGTTTTTCGACGTCGGATCCTATCGGCAATCTTCCCAAAACATCGATAAATTGTCTCCATCGACCGAGACTTCCCATCCCAACCGAAAAGTTTGCCAGCCGCGCGCCACCAGTCGACCGTAATGTTTCACGTTTCAAAATATCCAATCGGACAAAAACTTGTGCCAATGCCTCCAAATCAGCTGGAAAATTTTTCCCGTCAACTATCTCGCTGATCAAACGACGGACATCCTCGGCTTCCGCATGACGCAATTGCAGCTCGTAAGCTCTCCCTAAACTGACCCATGCGTCAACAGCTCGAGGATCAAGTCTAAGCGCTTCCTTTAATGTTATTTGCGCTTTGGCGTATCGTTGTTGACTCATGTAAACGGTCGCCAAATTAATAAAACCCATTACACTGGGATCCGACAACCGGGCTTGTTGTGCGGCAAATTCGGCTTCCTGATTTTTACGCAAAATATATAAAACTTGCAGGAGGTTAAGCCATACTGCCGAACACCGGTTATCAATATTCAAAGCTTCCCAATAGGCCTGTTCGGCTTTTTCATATTCTTTTTTCTTGGCATAGCAAAGCCCCAGACCGTTCCATGCTTCTTTGTCTTCGGGCTCTATCGATGTTAGCTCATGGAGAACAGCTATGGCCTCTTCATATTTTCCTTGATCGTATAGAGTGCTTCCTAACCCCCGCAATAAAAACACGTTTCTTGATGCCTGATCTTGGACCATCGCCCGCCGGAAAATCGCTTCGGCAATTGCAAACTCTTTTCTTTGGCTAAATGTGACGCCCAAATTATATAAAACTGCCACATCATCGGACATCGGCAGGGCTTTGAGCGCTTCTTCAAATTCATTCCCGGACAATGAATGTCCTGCCCGATAATTTTGGGCAGATTCAACCAAATACCGGACAAAAGGTATCACAGCGCTCCCTTGACGGTGGGCGGGAAGAAGTTTTTCAATCGTCTGGATGCCTCCGACCGTGCCCACATTGGCTTCCATAATATACCAATGGCCTTCTTCCGATTGGATGAGGTCCCAGCCAATAAGGCCAGTGTGAAATCCCATCAAATGAGAATTTCCTTCCCCCTTTCTCATTGATAGTTCCAATTTTATTCCCGCCTCGCGAACAATGTTTCTCACCTTTCTAAAAAATTGCCTCTGCTGCGCGAACGAAAAATTCTGTTCAAGAAAGAAATTCGGGAGCAGCATGACCTCGGCGCCTTTACTTTTATTGACGGGATTGTTACTTAATGGCTGATAGCGCACTTCAATCATTCTTGGGCTCACGATCAACCGGCCCTTGTGCCAGGTCGTCAGAACGCGTAAATTCCAATCTATCGGTTTATGGTGCTCATCCAGCCAAATTGAATTTGAGATTCTCTTTTGAACGATGACGCCGTATCCCTGGTCTAAGAGATTAAGGGCATGCGCCACCGCTTCATGACCATTATCCGAATCAAACATTTTGACTCCGTATCCTTGAGACGCAGTGGTAGGCTTGACCACGATCCCTTCAGGACAAGAGCCGGCAAAGTGAAGCACGGCCGCTTCAACAACCTTGGGATTAGAATTTTTTCGAAGATCAATAAATGGGGGAACCGGCAGTCCCTTCTCCCGAAGAAAATGGTTGAAAGTAGCCTTGTCTCTGACAAGATGGACCGTAAAAGGAGCATCCAATAAAGGTATGCCTGTGGTCATCAGAAGATTGCGGGTGCGAGAAGGGTTCAGCCCGCCGTGGGCAATTGCATCAATCGGCAACGGTACTTTAAAACGGCCCATGATGATTTTCCCGTGAGCATCCAAGAAAACCGCTTCACGGACATAAACTCTATCCGGATGCTGCTTGCCGAAATAAATTCCATTGATCGGGGATACAAAAAGAAAATTGGCCCTGCCGGCCCGTCCTGTAGACGCCCAATAAGTCGCTGCCTCCAAACCAGGCGATCCACGCGAAAAAAGAGCAATGTTCACTCCATCTGGATAGGGCAGATCACTCAAGGATAACCGTTCATTAAAAGGCAAGTTGTCGATGCCAGAGGAAGGCGTGCTGATATAATGCATTGATTCAAGTGCCTCGGCAACGGCATAGGCGACCGTCCTTAGCACAATTTCACTATTGATCTCGATACCCCCTATCCGGATTCTTTCTTCCGCCAGGCGGGCGCCTTGAGTGTTGACGCCCAGCGCCTTGTAAAAATCCTTAAATTCCGTCGATTTGACATCGGGATTGTCGGCCCAGAATTGCTGCAAAACCTCTCGCGTACTAACGAGAGGCTCGATATACGGGGAATCATTGTGACTGCTATTTTCATATTGACCTGAATCTAAATAATCGAGAAACATTAGATAATACCGCAGGCCCTGGACTACGATTTTTTCCCGCTTTTCGGCGTCCGGTATGGATTGGAAATAACCTCTCAAGAAACTTTTTTGGATTTTTTGTGATAATTCAATATGGCTTCTTATGCTTATTTCTATATTCGCAAAATACCGGATTTTTTCAAGCGCATACAGCAAATCACACAGCATCACGTCTTTGAGCGCAATATTCCATTTTTTAGCCGGATCTTCTATGCTAAAAGCATTATCCAGGTCATGAATGCCTACTTTCTCTTTCATAAAAATGCCCCACCACGACCTCTGCCGGTATGAAAAATTCATGCCGTGGAAGAAACCGTGACCGATGCCATTCCGGTGCAGCCATGCCAGAGCGCGGCCCGCGGCTTGCGCGGTGCGAAGCGCGGCCCTTTTTGAAACCAGATGCTCGCCGGCTCTCTTGCGCATGGACGACGGGATTCCCAGAATCACAAAACCAAGCGTTTGATTTTTGTATAAAATATTGGGAAACGTGCCCCAGGCAATCGGCATTTTTACGACCACCTCGGAATCAGCCGAAAGTTTTCGTGCTAGGGTTTGGCACCATGTGAATTCTTGCTGCGCATTTTCGGCGGTCATACCGCCCTGAGGCGCTATCGGATGGGCTTGAAAGAGATCCATCGCCGAGCGGCCCAACCCATTGTGTTCCGAGATAACCGTATTTTCGCTCACGTAGTAACCTTTGATCTGGATTTGCCGCACGTTTTGGCCCAGCCATTTCAGAGGTTTACGCAAGCGATAAATAATGGACCTGTCGTTTGTCCCGCCTTGGGCCGGCCGATGTAAAAGCTCCACAATGGCCGTTCTGTCTTCCGGCGAAAGGTAACGCCAATATTCCATTGTCACGAGCTTGGCCTGCCGGCTAGCCCCGGACAGGCGGGCGATGGATAGACGAGAGCCTTGAGAGGACATCTCTTGCCTGCGCGACGGAATAGCGCCGAGTTCTTTATTGAGAACACTTAAAAGTCTGCTGCCGTTCGGCAGTGTCAATTCCCCGGCGGGCCGCACGCCCAGTTGATTCGCCTCTGTCTTCTGTCTTCTGTTTTCTGTCTTCTGACCACCCAATAGAATCGACTCGTATTTTTTAATATTTGTCTCTGTATCTATCTGCGGCATGACCAGGCAATACCCGATATTCTCTTTTTCAAGCAATGCCTCAAGATGACCCGCGTGATACCCTCCTGCCACAAGCACCGCCTTGAGCTCGCCTGATTCGTTCATTTTGTCCAAAAGCTTTCTTACAAAACCTTTGTCGCGCTCAAGCGTCAGGTCATAAAACTTTTTGGCCAAATCAAATACGTTTTCATAAACAGGGTCAAGAAACACCGCGTCTTCATAATGAGCCCCGGAGGCCCTGATCTTGTCGTTAAGAAACCCGCTGATGCGTACACTGTCAAAATCTTCCGGATTCATTTGCAGCGTCTCATAATCATCGGCCGTAAGTTTCAGATTAAAAAACCTTCGTAGGATCTCGAGCTTCTCGGATATACCGGCTATTTCTTTTTCATCTTGGGAGGAAAATAGCCGCTCACGGATCTTTTTTTCAAGCGCATCTTTTTCTCTGAGCATGAGCGCTGTGTTCAATTTTTGCGCGGCTTTGAGGTAGGTTAAATATTTTTTTAATTCTTTATTCTTTTCCCTGACCCCTGAATACTGACTACTGACTACTTTTTCCTCCACCATTGCCCAAAATGCTTTTTCGGTTTCTTTGAGATCCGCGCCCACTTTAAACGCGGTCTTGTCGGTCCCGTTTAAAAATTCCCGCAGCTCAGACGATGCCGCATTAAAATCAAGTCTATCTTCTCTTTTTTTCAGGCCTTGCAATGCCGCAAGGTGCGGAGTGGCCTTCATGTCGATGCTGAGATTTTTCGCGTGGGCCGAAAGGATATCGAAGTATTCGGTGAATGAAAGATTATTTTTTAGAAATGCGGCACGCTGATTATCGAGATCAAAAATAAGCGGGTGATAAAACTCTTTTTTGAGAGTCCCTACGGCCCGATCGAGTCTATCGAGGTATGCGTTGGCGCGGCTTCTTTCTTTGACCAGCGACCGGTAAAGCTCGACCGATCGCTGGTAGAGACGTTTGTCTTCCACTCCCCAAAGCGTAAAATTGTGCTCGGAGGTGAGGTCGAGATAATCGGGACCCTGGAGATAGCCTCTGGCAAGAAACGAGCCCGCGATGCGGCGTCGGACGGCCGTGGAAGAAAATTTTCTTAAATACGACAGCGAGTCGTTGCCGGTTCCTGCTTCCAAAAATACATGGCAAATATTTTCTTTTTCAAGGATGAGATCCAGTGCCTTTGCTATATTCTTCTGTGCCGATTCGTTCGTGTGCGCGTCCTGTATCAAATAAATAAACTTCCGGCCCTGGGAGGCGTGTCCGGATTCGATGGTGGCAACCGTTGATGGAAAATGAGCCGGAGAAAATGCGGCGGGCGGCGACTCCGGAAGCACGACTTTTAAGTCAGGATTGGCAAAAGAAATATCCTGTAAAATAAAAGCCGTTACTAACAGCGATGAAATGATTTTAAGAATACGCAAAAAAAATATCCTCTGTTGTGTGGTCGGTAACCTGTTGTTTTATTAGGAGTTATATGAATAAAATAATGAGAAAAGTATGCCTTAAATTATTGCGCATGGCAATTTTTTTGGAAGAATAAAATTTAAGCGTTATTAAGCACACTTAAACACGGGTAAACTTTATTTCCAACGGCCGTAAAAAAATCCTCTAGTTACTTGCAGCGCGCGCCGCGATACCGGCTTCATTGAGAAGCTTCGCGATCTCATTGGGTGAACCGTTGGTTTTTATTCCGGGTATGGTATTGACGGTGACCGCGATCGCGTCCGTCGTCATAGTGACGGTGACTTCTCCGGGCTTTTTTTCTACGTTGCCGACGCCGTTCTGGAAAGACGCCAGCGTCACGCCTTCTTTTATATAAGGCAAAAGCGCCTCCACCGCTTTGGCCGTGTCGTGGGATTTTACAGTGAGAAAAATAATATCAAAACGTGAATCACTTTCGGAAATTTCGCTCATGGCTGTGTAGAGGTCAAATGCCTTCGTGCAGAACGACCCCCAGCTCCCCGAAACTTTAAGTCCCCTTTTTTTAATCGCGTCCATGTGGGCGGCGCGGCCCACAAGCGACACATCATGGCCTGCGCGCGCAAGGAACGCACCTAGAACACTGCCGACACCGCCGGCGCCGAATATTAAGATACGCATGAGAGACATTATAGTATAAGTAGTCAGTAGACAGAAGTCAGTAGTCAGGGAAAGGCGTGGAGACACTGCGTGTCCTATATAGGTCACGATGTGACACAATGTCTTCCCTGATATCTGTCTACTGTCTACTGACTACTGTTTCACTTGAATCCCCTCTCGAAATACGGTAGTATAGCAATCCCGTAAGACCTCACGGAAGGCACTTCCCATCCCTCGATGTTTGGAAGCCTTTTTACACCCGGTTATGGGCGGGTAGACAATTTTGCGACAAGGAGAATGTAATGATCATAAAGAATGACATGACTATTAAAATCGGCGGCGAAGCCGGTATGGGTGTGGAATCAGGCGGCGCGGGTCTTGCCAAATCGCTGTCACGCGGAGGCCTCTATATCTTTGGGCTGCAGGATTATATGTCGCGTATCCGCGGCGGTCATAATTTTTTTCAGGTCCGCGTGAGCGAAAAAGAACTTTTTACTCACAACGATGAAGTGCATCTCTTGATCGCGTTCACAAAAGACTGCATCGAACGTCATTTGCATGAGGTCGTAAAAGGCGGCGCAGTCGTATACGACGAAGCGCTAGCTTATGACGCGAGCATCATCGAACAGGCCGGAGTCCAGGCCTGTCCTATCCCCTTGACGAAACTCGCCACGGAACTCGGCGGCCACCGCATCATGGCCAATACCTGCGCGCTTGGCGCCACGGCCGGCATGACGGGTTATGATTTTGGACGCATCCAGGACATCATCGAGACCAACTTCAAGAAAAAAGGCGATGAAACTATACAAAAGAACTTAGCAGTCGCCAAAGCCGGTTACGACTGGGCGCATGACAAATTTGCAAAAAACTTTCATTATAAACTGGAACCCATCAACACCGACCCGGCCAAACGCCGCATGATCCTTCACGGCAACCAGGCTATCGGCATGGGCTCCATCGCGGGCGGATGCAAATTCATCTCCGCGTATCCCATGACACCGGCCACTTCGATATTCGAATACATCACGAGCAAGGCCAATAAATACGGAGTGGTCTCCAAGCAAACCGAGGATGAATTGGCGGCCATTCTTTTCGCGATCGGCGCCAATCACGCCGGTGTGCGCGGCATGACCTGCACATCGGGCGGCGGCTTCAGTTTAATGGTCGAAGCGCTGGGTCTGGCATCGATCACTGAAACGCCTGTCGTCATCGCGGAGGTGCAGCGGGGTGGGCCTTCCACGGGTCTTCCGACACGCACGGAGCAGCCTGATCTTGAATTTGTTATTTTCTGCTCTCAGGGAGAGACTCCGCGCATCGTCATCGCGCCTTCTACGATAGAAGAGTGTTTTGAGATGGGCTGGCGCGCATTCAACCTGGCAGAAAAATATCAATGCCCGGTCATTATTCTAAGCGACTTGTTTCTCTCCTCACAGCTACGCAGCGTCGATAAATCGCATTTCGATTTCAAAGCCGTAAAGATTGACCGAGGAGCGCTTCTTACCGACAAAGAACTGGACAAGATCACCGATTATAAGCGTCACGCATTTTCCGAGAACGGCATCTCTGCCCGCGCGATCCCCGGACACCGCAACGGCGTCTATGTCACGACCAGTGACGAGCACACCGAGTACGGTTACGCGGTCGAGGATGCGACCGATCGCAACAAAATGATGGAAAAAAGAATGACGAAATATGACACCATGATGGCCGACATGAAAGCGCCCGAGCTCTACGGAGACAAAGACGCGGACATCACGCTCATCGGCTGGGGCTCGACTTACGGCGCCATCCGCGAAGCCGTGGACATCTTGAGAAAGAAAGGCCAGAAGATTAATTTCCTGAAATTCACGGATATCTGGCCCTTCCCCGTCGACAAAGTAATTCCGCTCCTGAAAAAAGCGAAGTTTCTGGTGGCTGTTGAAAATAACTACACCGCACAGCTGGCGAACGTGATCCGCCGCTGCACCGGCATCGACGTCAACGCAAAGATCTTAAAATACAGCGGGCGGCCTTTCTCGCCCGAAGAGATCATAGCCAATTTGAAAGAGGAGGCCAAAATCCATGTCTGAGACAGCGACCGTAACAGCAGCAAAAAAATATAACCTTGATAGTTTCCAAAGTCCGGAATATTCCACGTGGTGCCCGGGTTGCGGCGACTTTCCTATCCTGAAATGCATTAAGGAATCCCTGATCGCCCAGGAAATCGGACCGCACGAAGTCATGATAGTATCGGGCATTGGCTGCGGCTCCAAACTGCCGTATTACATCAAAGCCAATGGTTACAACTCGCTTCACGGCCGTTCGCTTCCTATAGCACAGGCGATGAAGCTTGCCAACCATGACCTGAAGGTACTGGTAATAACCGGCGACGGCGACGGACTGGGTATCGGCGGCAACCACTTCATCCACGCGATGCGCCGCAATCCCAACCTCACGCACATCGTCGAAAATAACCAGATCTACGGTCTGACCAAAGGACAGTGCTCCCCCACGAGCGACAAGGGATTCATCACGAGCACCTCTCCGGAAGGCTCTATTGAAATGGCCATCAATCCGATCGCGCTGGGCGTGACGTGTGGCGCGACATTTATCGCACGCACTTCCTCGGGCGATCCCAAGCACCTGACCGAAATCATCACCCGTGCCATGAAACACAATGGCTATTCATTGATTGACGTGCTTCAACCTTGCGTTACGTTTAACAAGGTCAACACGTATCAATGGTACAAGCAGAGGATTTACAATGTGGAGACTCAAGCCGACTACAAGCCGACCGATCGCGTGTGGGCCTTCCAGAAAGCGCTTGAATGGGGAGATAAAATCCCGGTGGGTGTCATCTATCAGAATACTTCATTGCCGACTTACGAAGAGCAGGTCACTGTACTCAAAGAACTTCCGCTCATTAAGCAGGAATTCAACGGGCGCGTGATGCAGGATGCGGAGAAGCTAAAAGAACAGTTTTGC
>JAHFFI010000047.1 GCA_023248025.1 Candidatus Omnitrophota bacterium | reverse complement strand
ATGGGTGTCCTTTTTTCCAAAATGGGCCGTACGGAAGAGGGGAAGACGTATTATGAGAAGGTGCTGAAAGATGAGCCTACCAATGATCAGGCGCTGACGAATTTAGGCTATTATTACATCGGCCACGGAAATCTGGAAAAAGCAGAGGGCTATTTGCTCAGAGCGATAGCCGTCAAGCCCAACGCCTATCAGGCCTTTACAAATTTAGGGTTGATTTATGGTAAAAGGGGCCAGGACGAGAAAGCCATCGAGGCCTTTAAACGGTCTTTGGCCATTAAGCAGGATAATCCCCGTGTTTTGACCAACTTAGGGATGATGATGTTTAAGCAGGGGGACCACCGGGCCGCCCAGGAATACTGGGAAAAGGCGCTTTCCATAGACCCTAGTTTCTCGGACGCCCGACGCGGCCTTGCCATGCTGAGCGCTTCTTAGCCTTTGACACTGCCCAGCCCTGGGGTTATAATGAAAAAACTCAAATTTTAACGGGGAAATACTGCAACCTTTTTAGGAGGTTTTATCATGGCAATTCGAGTGGGTATCAATGGTTTTGGAAGGATCGGCCGTAACGTATTCCGCGCCGGCATCAACAATAAGGAGATAGAGTTTGTTGCCGTCAACGACCTGCCGGTTCCGCTCGAATCCCACGCCTATTTATTGAAATTCGACTCCATTCTCGGTCCTTTTCAGGGCACCGTGAAGGTCGAAGCCGATTCGCTGGTCGTGAACGGAAAATCGCTTAAAATGATGAATTACAAGGACCCGGCACAGATCCCCTGGGGGCAGCTCGGCGTCGATATTGTCGTCGAATCGACGGGCGTTTTTACCGAAAAAGAAAAAGCGGAAGTCCATATTACGAAGGGTGGGGCCAAGAAGGTCATCATCTCGGCGCCGGCCAAGAACGAAGATATTACCATTGTTCTAGGCGTTAACCAGGAAAAATACGATCCTGCCAAGCATCACATTATTTCCAACGCGTCCTGCACGACCAATTGCCTGGCACCCATCGCCAAAGCGATGGTGGATCGCTACGGTATTGTTCATGGTCTCATGACGACGATACACTCTTATACGAATGATCAGCGTGTGCTGGACCTTGCGCACAAAGATATGCGCCGTTCGCGCGCCGCGGCACTTTCCATGATCCCTACTTCAACCGGCGCCGCGAAAGCCATCGGCCTTGTTGTTCCTGAGCTCAAAGGTAAAATGGATGGCGTTGCGATCCGCGTTCCTACGCCGAATGTTTCACTCGTAGACCTTACCTGTGAATTGGCCAAAGACACCAGCAAGGAAGAACTTAATGCCGTATTTAAAGAATACGCCCAGGGAAAAATGAAGGGCATTCTCGAGTATTGCACCGATCCTCTGGTCTCCAAGGATTTCGCGAACAACCCCGCTTCTTCCATAGTGGATGCGGAGCTCACAAACGTCATCGACAAGCGTTTCGTGAAGGTATTCAGCTGGTACGATAATGAATGGGGTTATTCGAACCGCGTCGTTGATCTTTGCGTATTTATCGGCAAGAAACTGCTCGTCGAAGCGCATCGCTAATACAGCACTCGATGAAAAAAACGATCCGTGATTTTAATCTGCGCGGTAAGCGTGTTTTGATCCGCGCAGACTTCAATGTCCCGTTGGATAAAAATCTAAATATTACGGATGATAACCGCATCCGTGCCACACTGCCAACGATCCAGTATGCACTGGATCAAGGCGCTAATGTGGTTTTAATGAGTCATCTGGGGCGTCCTGAGGGAAAGCCCGTATCGTCTATGAGTTTAAGCCCCGTTTCCAAACGTCTTTCTGAGCTTTTGCACCGTAAAGTGATTCAGTGTTCGGACTGCGTGGGGCAGCGCGTGAAAGAAGAGTTGTCCGAATTGGGCAAAGAGACGTCGGTGGCTGTGCTTGAAAACTTACGTTTTCATGCGCAGGAAGAAAAGAATGACCCCGTGTTCTCAAAGGATCTTTCTCAGAACGGTGAAATTTATGTGAATGACGCGTTCGGTTCAAGTCACCGCGCACACGCTTCCATCGAAGGCGTCACAAAATACCTGCCCGCAGGCGCCGGGTTCTTGTTAGAAAAAGAGATAGAATATTTGGGTGAGGCGATCCAGAAACCAAAAAAACCTTTTGTGGCCATTCTGGGTGGTTCGAAAGTTTCGGATAAAATAGGCGTCGTAGAAAATCTCATTTCAAAAGTGGACAAGATTATTATCGGTGGCGCCATGGCGTTCACTTTTTTTAAAGCCCAGGGCAAAAATATTGGCACATCACGCTTTGAAAAGGATAAATTGGATCTCGCCAACGATATTTTAAAGCAAGCGAAAGCGAAGAATGTTGAGATTATTTTACCCATCGATAATCTCGTGGTGCAGAAATTTGATGAATCCGCACCTTCCAAGATAGCCGACGGCGGAAATTTTCCTGATGGTTGGGAAGGGGTGGATATCGGTCCGAAAACCGCCGCACTTTACGCCAAGGTCCTGGAGGATGCCAAAACCGTCGTATGGAACGGTCCAATGGGTGTTTTTGAAATGAAACCTTTTGCCAAAGGCTCTCTTGCAGTGGCTGAAAAATTAGCTGAGATTACCCGCAAAGGGGCCGTGACCATAGTCGGCGGAGGGGACACCGCGGCTTGTGTCATAGGTTTCGGTCTTGCAGATAAAATGACGCATATTTCAACCGGTGGCGGCGCTTCATTGGAATATCTCGAGGGAAAACCACTTCCCGGTATTGTTGCTTTACAGGATAAATAACCATGCGTAAACCTATTATCGCCGGTAACTGGAAGCTTCATAAGACGGTGAAAGAATCCATCGATCTCGTGACACTTTTAAAGCGTCAGGTATCGGAGTTTGGCCAGGCAGAGATTATAATCTGTCCCGTTTATACCGCGTTGGCGAGTGTTGCGGAGGTGCTGCTTGGTTCAGAGATCCAATTGGGCGCGCAGGATCTCTATTGGGAAGAAAAGGGAGCTTTTACGGGGCAGGTGTCGGCACCCCTAGTCAAGGAAGCGGGTGCTTCATTTGTCATCATCGGACATTCCGAGCGCCGTCAATTTTTCCATGATACCGATGAGACTGTGAATAAGAAGATCAAGGCGGCGTTGAAATGGGATTTGACGCCGATTGTCTGCGTGGGAGAACTGTTGGCCGAACGGGAAGCCAATAAAACCATGCAGGTCGTGGAGAAACAGGTGAAGGGTGCTTTCGAAGGTCTCTCGCGAGAGGACTTACAGAAACTCACAGTAGCTTATGAGCCTGTCTGGGCTATTGGCACCGGCAAAGTGGCCACGCCGGAACAGGCGCAGGAAATGCATGCATTCATCCGCAAGCAGATTTATAAACTTTTCGGAAGTGATACGGCCGAAGGCCTCCGCATTCTTTACGGCGGGAGTGTGAAGCCAGATAACATCGTGGGCCTCATGCAAAAGCCTGATATCGACGGAGCGCTGGTAGGAGGCGCCAGCCTCGAAGCGCAGGCGTTTACGGACATTATTCGCGGCGCGGTTCTGGCGAGGACCGTACCCTCTTCAGCTAAAGGAAGGTAGACAATGTATATTTTTCTTATGGTTATTCATGTGTTCGTTTGTCTTTTTCTTATCTTCGTGATTCTATTGCAAGCAGGGCGCGGCAGCGGCATGTCGGACATGATGGGTGCCGCTCAACCTCAGTCCCTTTTTGGCACTCAGACCAATGTGTTTATGACACGCATCACCGAGATCTGCGCCGTACTTTTTATTGTGACATCATTGTCATTGGGTATTCTTACCACCCAGCGTGGAAAATCGTTGGTCGAAAGAGGTCGCGCACTCCGTGATCTTAAGCATACGGTTGCGGCAGCGCTCCCAGAAACCGGCGAACCTACCGCAGCCGCATCCGGCGCCACGCAGGAAAGTACCGCTCCCAGCGCTTCTTAATGTCGATAAGCCCGTTTAAGACTGGGCTTTTTATTTTTTTCTTTGCGGCGTCGGCGGTCGCATCGGATGCGCTTATTACTTCACTTCCAGCCGAACCCTCAAATTTAATTCCCTGTTTTGCCGCCGATACAGCCTCTGCCGAGATCTCCAGACTCATCTTCAACGGGCTCGTCAAATACGACAAGAATCTGAAACTCACGGGCGACCTTGCTCAAAATTGGGAGATCCTGGACGAGGGGAAGCGCATTGTATTTCATTTGAGAAAAAATGTCCGGTGGCAAGATGGGGCGCCATTGACTGCTGAGGATGTGAGATTTACTTTTGAAAAAATAAAAGATCCCAACACGCCCACTCCTTATGGCGGAGATTTTGAAAAAGTCGAAGCCGTTCGGGTGATCGATGAGCATACGCTCGAAGTAATCTATCGGGAGCCTTTCGCGCCGGGGCTCGCGAGTTGGGGCATGGGTATTCTTCCGAAGCATCTTCTGGAAAAAGAAAATCTCATGTCCACGGCCTTTTCCAGAAAACCGGTAGGGACCGGACCCTTTATCTTAAAAAAATGGTCATCTGAGAAAATAGAGCTTTGGCGGAATCCTGATTATTTTGAAGGAGCGCCTGGGCTCGAGCGCATGGTGTACCGAATACTACCGGATACAAGCACGGCGTTCCTTGAGCTACAGACAGAAAATCTGGATTCGATGGGATTGGCGCCCATTCAATTTAAACGGCAGTCCGACACGCCTTTTTTTCAAAAACATTTCCGTAAATTCCGTTACCCAAGTTTTTCTTACACTTATATTGGTTACAATCTCACGAATCCGCTTTTTCGTGACGTGAAAGTGCGCAAAGCCATGGGCCTGGCAATCTCAAAACAGGAAATCATCGACGTGACGCTCATGGGCTATGGTCGTATTGCGACGGGACCGTTTCTTCCGGGCGGCTGGGCTTACAATCCGTCGGTTGAGACGCCGTCTTTTGATCCGGAACGCGCAAAATTACTTTTAAAAGATGCGGGATGGCGGGATTCCGACGGTGACGGTATTCTTGATAAGGACGGGAAGAAATTTTCTTTTACGCTGCTTACTAATTTTGGCAACGATCAGAGAAAGCAGGCGTGTGAAATGATACAGAAATACTTAAGTCAGGTTGGTATAGAGGTAAAGATCCAGGTGCTCGAGTGGGGGATCTTTTTAAGGGAGCACATTGATAAAAAGAATTTTGAAGCGGTGCTTCTGGCGTGGCAGCTACCTCCGGATCCTGATATTTTTGATATTTTCCACTCTTCGAGGCAGGCACCCGGACAATTCAACTTTGTGGGCTATGAAAATAAAGACGTGGACCGCCACCTGGAGGAAGGCCGACGATCGTTCGAAGAGGCAGCGCGCTCCCGCGCCTATCACGAGATCCATCGGATACTTGCCGAAGAAGAGCCTTACACCTTTTTATATGTACCCGAAGCGCTTCCGATCCTGCACAAGCGTTTTGAGGGCGTAGAGCTAGCGCCCGCCGGACTATCGCATAATTTGATTCATTGGCAGGTAGCCGAGAGCGAGAGGCGTTATCGTTTTAAAAAGGACGGCGTCGCATGACGGCGTATTTTATCAGACGATTACTGGGCATAGCGCCATTGCTCATAGGCATTACTTTTATTTCGTTCTTTGTGATCCATCTTGCGCCCGGAAATGTGGTGGACGCGCAAGGCGCCTTCAACACTAAAATGTCACCGGAAGCCCGCCAAAAGCTGACCCAAATTTATGGTTTGGATAAGCCCGTGTGGGTGCAGTACAAAGAATGGCTGACGCGGCTTATTAAGATGGATCTTGGGAATTCATTCGCTGACGGCGCATCCGTCAAAAAAAAGATAGCGCGCGCGATTCCCGTAACGCTTGCTATCAATGGGCTATCGTTATTTTTTATATTACTGATTGGTATTCCACTGGGCGTTTGGTGCGCGGCGCGCTCAGGGAGTTTTTTTGACAGGGCCGCTGGTTTTTTTGTATTTGCGGGCTTCTCTGTGCCTACGTTTTGGCTGGCGCTCTTGCTTATGGCGCTTTTGGGTGTGCAGTGGCGATGGTTGCCGGTGTCCGGGCTCACCAGTATTTTTTTTGACGAGATGTCTTTTTGGGAAAAAGTACTGGATATCGCAAAACATCTTGTTTTACCTGTGCTTGTGTCTTCCATCACAGGCATTGCCGTGATTTCGCGTTTTATACGTTCGAGCGTCATTCATGAGCTTTCTCAAAATTATGTGAGGACTGCAAGGGCCAAGGGTCTTTCGGAAAGTGTTGTCTTGAGGCGTCATGTCCTGCGGAACGCGCTTTTACCGGTCATTACCATCCTGGGTCTCTCCGTCCCTGGGCTACTTGGTGGAAGTGTTCTTTTCGAATCAATTTTTTCACTTCCCGGGATGGGCAGGCTTTTTTATGCATCGATTTTTACAAGGGATTATCCTGTTATTATGGGCATTCTTGTTTTGGGCGCAGTTATGACGCTTCTCGGAAATCTTTTGGCCGACATGGCCTATGCTGCCAGTGACCCCAGAATAAAGCTACGATGAAGAAAAAAAGCTTATTTTTATCGTATGCCTGGTTTCTAATTCTCGTGATCGCGGCGTTGGTGGGATATTTTTTATTAAAAGAAACTGGTCAGCGGATGAACCCACCGCATGCCTTAGAAGCGCCGACCTGGCGATATTGTCTGGGGACCGATGCGCTTGGCCGTGACCTATTTTCCCGTATGTGTCTGGGAGCTTTGGTTTCTCTGGGAGTTGCGTTTGTCGTGGTTTCCGTCAGCACCGGCTTCGGAACGTTCGTGGGGCTTGTTGCCGGTTTTTTTGGAGGGCGGACGGACCGGTGGCTTATGCGATTTGCGGATCTCATGCTTTGCTTTCCGTCCTTTTTTCTTATTCTCGCCGTCATTGCGATACTGGGCCCGGGTTTTTTTCAGATATTTATCGTCATTGCGCTTACCGGTTGGATGGGGACGGCGCGCATGGTGAGGGCTGAAGTCTTGACGCTGCGCGAAAGAGAATTTATCACGGCCTCGCGTTGTTTTGGGGGAAGTTCACTTTATATTTTGCGCCGGCACATTCTTCCCAACAGTCTTTCGCCGGTATTCATCAACGCGGTGCTTGGTATTTCTTCGGCTATTTTAATTGAAAGTGGTTTGAGTTTTCTCGGGATAGGGGTGCAGCCACCCACGCCCAGTTGGGGCAATATCCTCACAAGCGGTAAAGAAACACTCGGCGTGGCCTGGTGGCTTACGGTATTTCCCGGCACCGCAATTTTTCTCACCGTTCTTTCAGCCAATGTCATAGGCGAAGCATTAAAAAATGACCATGAACATTCTTGAGATAGAAAATCTGACGGTTCGATTTAAAGACTCTTGCGCCTCGGCCGTTGAGGATGTGAGTCTTGCGGTTCCGGGAGGTTCTTTTACATCTATGGTAGGTGAAACGGGTTCCGGGAAAACCGTGACAGCGCTTTCGATTGGTGGTCTTGTAAACGGCGCGGTGACGCAAGGAAAGATCAATCTTAGAGCGAAGGCGGCGTACGTCTTTCAAGACCCTTATTCATCGTTTAATCCTTTGATGCGCCTAGGCCGCCAGCTTACAGAAGTGAATAAAGACAAAGAAAAAGCGATTTTACTTCTCTCGAAGGTGAAGATACAGGATGCCGAGCGGGTCTATAACAGTTACCCGCACGAAGTCTCGGGTGGGCAGAGGCAGAGAGTGGCCATTGCTATGGCGCTGATGAGCCAGCCGCAGCTGTTGGTGGCGGACGAGCCGACCACGGCCCTTGATGTGATGACGCAAAGCGAAATCATGGTGCTTTTGGTTTCGCTGCAGAAAGAGATGGCGCTCGGAATTCTTTTTATCACACATGACCTGCCGTTGGCCGGGAAATATTCGGATGTTATATACGTGATGCAAAAAGGACGTGTCGTAGAACGCGCCGAAAGGGAAGAGGGAAAGTTTACTTTCCACTCCGACTACGCGAAAAAACTTTTTGAGATCGGATGAAAATAAAATGTTGATAGAAGCTAAAAATATTAAAAAATATTTCAAAGGTTCCGAGGTTAAGGCGCTCGATGGCGTGTCGTTTGGTCTTATGCCCGGTAAAACCCTTGGGATATTGGGGGAATCAGGTTCTGGCAAGTCCACGCTGGCGAGGGTATTATTGCGTGTCTTGGACCCGGACGCCGGAACCGTCGTATTCGAAGGAAAAGACGTCACAAAATTAAATAAAGAAGAGCTCAGAATATTCCGCAAAAAAGTTCAGCCGGTATTTCAGGATCCCTTTGTGTCACTTGATCCCCGCATGAATGTGCGGGAAATTTTAAAAGAGCCGCTCGAAATACAGAATACGGCCCAAAGCGAATACACTTCGAGGATCGATGAAGCACTTCGTTCGGTGCGGTTATCCGGAGAATATCTGCAAAGGCGTCCCAGTCAGCTGAGCGGCGGCGAATGTCAAAGAATAGCCATTGCACGCGCGCTTATCCTTAAACCTGAGCTACTCATTTGTGACGAGCCCGTTTCGTCACTGGATGCTTTAACAAGAAATGAGATATTGGCGCTTTTGTCCGGGCTTAAGAGCGAAAAAAAAGTATCCTATATTTTTATCTCTCATGATCTTCGCGTCATTCGCCGCATCAGTGATGATGTGATGGTGCTGAAAGACGGGCTCGTGCGCGATTACGGGCCATGTGAAGTGGTTTTTCAAAAGGGGTCTGACCCCTTTGGCACTTGAGTCGCCGGATTATTCTTGCAATAGCTGGCCCGTAAACTTATAATTATAGTTTAACCCATTCACTAGTAAGCCTTTATGAAAAAAGTTTTAACTTTTATTATGGCCGGCGGCAAGGGCGAACGCCTCTATCCTTTAACCAAGGACAGGGCTAAGCCGGCTGTGCCCTTTGGCGGTATTTACCGCATTATTGATTTTACGCTTTCTAACTGCGTTAATTCCGGTGCCCGCCGCATTCAAGTTTTGTCTCAGTACAAGTCCATGTCGCTTTCGCGACATATCCGCATGGGCTGGAATATCCTTAACCCTGAGGTCGGTGAATACATCGACGTCGTGCCCGCCCAGCAAAGAATAGACGATCACTGGTATCAAGGCACGGCCGATTCTATTTATCAGAATCTTTATTCCATTCATAGTGAAAATCCCGAGCAGATACTGATCCTGGCAGGTGACCACGTTTATCAGATGGACTATAAATTGATGCTTGAAGCGCATCAGAATTCAGGCGTGGATCTCACCATTGGTGTTGTGCCTGTTCCTGTAGAAGAGGCAGACCAAGTTGGCGTGATGGAAGTGGACGATCGCAATCGCGTCGTCGGTTTTGAAGAAAAACCCGGGGACTCCGCCAAAACGGTGCCAAGCGATCCCAAGCATGTATATG
>JAHFFI010000004.1:19602-34534 GCA_023248025.1 Candidatus Omnitrophota bacterium | reverse complement strand
TCATCGCTTTGACAAAATCGGTGGCCAAGGAATTGGGTTCGCGCAATGTCTTGGTCAACGCCATCGCGCCCGGATTCATCGAGACGGAGATGACAAAGGGTTTAGGCGATGACGCTAAAAATATTATTTTGAAATCCATCCCGTTGGGCCATTTCGGAACATCGGCTGATGTCGCGAAGACAGCGTTGTACCTGGCGTCAGAAGAGAGTAATTTTGTAACCGGTCAAGTGATCACCGTCGATGGCGGCATGGTGATGTAAAAGGAGGAAATAAATGTCCGAAGTTGCTCAGAAAGTAAAGTCAATCATTGCGGAGCAGTTGGGCGTGAAGCCTGAAGAGGTGACCGATTCCGCTTCATTCGTCGATGATCTTGGAGCTGATTCCCTTGATACGGTGGAACTCGTTATGGCGCTTGAAGAAGAATTTGGCATTGAAGTTCCTGACGAAGACGCTGAAAAGATGACCACCGTCGGCGAAGCCATCCGTTACGTCGAAGAAAAAGCCGCGAAACACTCCAAGTAAAAATCCCATATTAAATGTCCTTTCGGGTGGTAGTCACCGGCGTGGGGGTCATTTCTCCGGTCGGTAAAAATAAAGACGTTTTCTGGGAATCCCTGACGCAAGGCAAAAGCGGCGTCACCCGTATAGACACGTTTGACCCCGCTCCGTTCGATTCACAGATCGCGGCACAGATTCGGAACTATACTCCCGCAGACACTATCCCTCTCAAAGAGTCTAGACGCATGGAACGCTTCACTCAGTTTGCGGTTACGACCGCGTTTGAGGCATTTAAGGACTCCGGCCTCGATGTTTCCAAAGAAGACCCCTATGAACTCGGCGTTCTAATAGGGTCTGGTATCGGCAGTCTCAGTATCGTCGAAGAAACCCATTCGCTTTATCTTGAAAAAGGTCCAAACAAGTTCTCTCCCTTCATGATCCCTATGCTTATTATTAATATGGCGGCGGGGTGGGTCTCCATTTTACTGGGACTCAAAGGTCCAAATTTGGCCGTCGTTACCGCCTGCGCGACCGGTACGCATGCGATTGGAGAGGCTTACCGTATCATTCAACACGGTTACGCCAAGGTCATGATTGCCGGAGGAACAGAGAGCTGCATTACTCCCCTGGGTATTGGTGGTTTCTGCGCATTGAAAGCACTTTCCAAAAGAAATGATGACCCCGCGACGGCTTCGCGCCCGTTCGATAAGAACCGCGATGGGTTTGTGATGGGCGAGGGTGCGGGTGTCGTGGTCCTGGAAGAGCTTGAGCACGCCAAAAAAAGAGGGGCTCATATTTACGGTGAAGTAGCCGGTTACTGGATGAACGGCGATGCATTTCACATGACGGCCCCGCGGCCGGACGGAGAAGGCGCCAGCGTCTGCATGTCCCGGGCCTTGAGAGATGCAAAAATGAAACCCGAAGACATCACGTACATCAATGCACACGGTACTTCAACGGAGCTCAACGATAAGATAGAAACATTAGCCATTAAAAAATCATTTGGGGACCATGCTAAAAAATTACAAATCAGTTCCACTAAGTCTATGACAGGTCATACACTGGGCGCGGCGGGCGGTATCGAGTTCGCAGCGTGCTGCCTGTCTTTAAAACATCAAACGCTTCACCCCACGATCAATCAATTTGAGTCGGATCCCGAGTGTGATTTGGACACTATTCCGAATACGGCGAGAAAAACACCTGTAAAAGCCTGTTTGTCGAATTCCTTAGGTTTCGGCGGGCACAATACGTCCATTATCGTAAAAAAATACGAGGGCTAATCAATGGCGGATCTTATGAAAGGCAAGAAGGGTTTGATACTCGGCGTAGCCAATAAGCGCAGTATCGCATGGGCTATCGCGAGATCAGTATCCTCGCAAGGAGCGGAGCTGGCGTTCACGTACCAGGGTGAACGTTTGGCTGAGAATGTAAAAGAACTTGCGGATACCTTGCCCAATTCGCAGGTTATGCCCTGCGACGTTACGGACGAAGCGCAGGTGGATGCCGTTATGCGCGAACTTGATTCTAAATGGGGTGGCGTGGATTTTCTGGTGCACTGTGTGGCATTCGCAAACGCAGAAGATCTTGAAGGGGGTTATCTTAAAACCAAAAAAGAAGGTTTTGCGACGGCTCTCAATGTGAGCGCTTATTCATTGACGCTCGTGTCGCAGAAGGTGGCGCCGCTCATGGAAAAAAATGGCGGCGGGAGCATATTGACATTGACCTATTTGGGCGGCCAGCGCGTCATGGTGAATTACAATGTGATGGGCGTCGCAAAAGCAGCTCTGGAAGCCAGCGTAAAATACCTCGCCAATGATCTTGGTCCCAAAAATATCCGCGTCAATGCCATATCCGCGGGTCCTGTCAACACCTTAGCCGCGCGCGGCATCACGGGCTTTGCGGACATTATAAAGATGGTGCGTGAAAAATCCCCCCTTCGCAGAAACATTGAGCCGGAAGAGGTGGGTGATGCCGGTTTATTTCTTGTGAGCCAGCTTTCCCGGGGCATCACGGGCGAGATTCTCTTCGTCGACTGCGGGTATAATATTATTGCGTTTTAGCACTTTGGAAGACAATAGTTAGTAGACAGTAGACAGCAGTCAGTAGACAGGGAAAGGCGTGGAGACACTTCGTGTCTCTATAAAGGTCGCGTAGCGACACCAAGCCTTCCCTGATATCTGACTACTGTCTACTGACTACCAGCTTCTGAGGCACTATATCTTGTATTTCAATTGACTGCCCACCCCAAGCGTGTTATCCTAATTTAACTAAGATAGACCGTATTTAACATACAGGGGGATAGGTGTATTTTAAGCGTCTTGAATTGGTTGGGTTTAAGTCTTTCGCCGACAAGACCACATTAAATTTTGACTCAGGCGTCACGGCCGTGGTTGGTCCTAACGGTTGCGGCAAGTCCAATATTTCCGATGCCATCCGCTGGGTTTTAGGCGAACAAAGCGCCAAGTCGCTACGCGGTTCCAGCATGGAAGACATCATCTTCAACGGAAGCTCCACGAAGGACGCCGTCAATTTTGCTGAAGTCTCTATCACACTTTCCAATTCTTCCAAGATTCTCGAAATCGAATACGACGAAGTCACGATCACCCGCCGACTTTACCGTTCAGGCGACAGCGAATACCTGATCAACAAAAATACCGTTCGTTTGAAGGATATCCATGAGCTCTTGATGGGCACGGGCATCGGTACGGATCATTATTCCGTTATCGAACAAGGCAAGATGGACATGATTTTGGCTGCTAAGGCTGAAGAGCGCAGAGAAATTTTTGAAGAAGCGGCCGGAATCACAAAATTCAAAGCCAAGAAAAAAGAAGCGCTCAGGAAGCTTGAACAAACCGATCAGAATCTGCTGCGCATCAATGACATCATCCTTGAAGTGAAGCGTCAGATAGGCTCGATTGAGCGTCAGGCCAAAAAAGCGGAAAGCTATAAATCTGAATTTGAAAAACTAAAGCAGTGGGAAATGGCAATGGCGTGGTATGAAAAGACACATTTTGAGTCCCGCCGCAGTGAAGTTGTGCGTAAGCTCGCGTCGCTTCGCATCGAAGAACAAAGTGTTTTGTCCGAGATGCAGTCTCTTGAAGAGACCCTTCGTGAAAAGCAGGAAGCGCTAAGAAGTTGGGATGAAGAATTGTCGCGGGTTCGCGGAGAGGAGCTCGAAGCGTCCGCAACCCTGCACAAAAATCTGGACAGGATTTTGCTTGATCGTGAACGCATCGCGGAGCTCGGTGAACGCCGCGAGCACCTTTTGGGACAAATGGAACAAGCCAGGCGCCGTTTATCAGAAATGCAGACAGAGTTCCGGCGCCTAGAAAGAGAATTTGAAACCATCCGGAAGGAAGAGATTGAAGGACAAGAATTTTTAAGCCGTGTGGAGGGGGAATTTCAGGCTATAGAAGGTGCCGTCGCGCGCCTTTATTCTGATGAGGACACGACCAAGTTGAGAATTCTGGACCTGGCCTCTGACCGTGCCTCTGCACAAAATGCGATGGCTAAGATCGCAGCCCAAAGTGAACTTTTGTCGATTCGCGCCGCACGTCTAGGCGAAGAAAGAGAAGCACTATCGCGTCAGAATGCTCAAGAAGATGAAAACCTCAAAGCTTGTTTTGACGATATCCAGCGTATCGAAGAAAGTCGTTTACGTATCCATCAGGAGAAGAGTAAAAGAGAATCCCACCTGACCGCGCTTAAGCTGGAGATTGAGCAGGAAGAGGAAAGAATACATACGGCCTCAATTCGTTTTTCCTCCGTTGAGTCCAAACATTCATTTCTCTCTGATCTCGTGCACCGTTTTGAAGGTTTTCAGGGAGGTGTCAAGGCACTGCTTGAGTCGCGCCAGACGGGCGCTTTAGCGGCGAATGGTCTGATTGGGCTGTTGGCGGATCTTTTGAAAGTTGAAAAAGGTTTTGAGCTCGCGGTGGAAGCCGCATTCGAAAATCATTTACAGGCTGTCGTGTTTGAAAAAGACGGAGACGTATTAAAAGCACTCGAATTCCTTAGGCCTCTTAAGCGCGGAAGAGCGCTTCTGCTTTCGGCGGAAACATCGTCAGATAATTTATCATCGCCTGACAGTCAAGGAGCCGCATCTATTTTACGTTTTGTAACCGTCGATGCACGAGTGAACACCGTGATCCAATCAATAGCGGGGCATGTTTTTGTTGCCGAAAATCCCGCAGCGGCTTATGAGCTTTCCCGACGCTATCCGGCTAATATTTACGTGACACGCGAAGGTGAACGCTTCGAAGGGCGCATGGTCACGGGTGGCTCATCCTCCCAGGAACCTGAGGCGACTTTGGTAGGCCGCCAGGCCCGCGTTGAAGAACTCGCGCATGAACTCGAACAGTTGAGTGCCACGATCAAGTCTTCTGAATCAGCGCATGCCGCGGCCGAGTTTTGCGAAACGCAGCTTAAAACGGAAATGGAAGAGATGGCTTCGGAATTTCAAAACGCTCAAATAGAGTGGTCCGATAAAAAAAGCCGGCTTACCTTCATCGAAGACACCAAGCGCGGACTTTCGGATAGGTTGTCCGGACTCGAGCGAGAAGCATCAGCATTTTTATTAGAGGAAGAAAAGATATCCATACAAACGCGTGCGCTGCAGGAACGTTTGGGGTATTTCCAGGAAGAAGAGCGGACGTTGGGTGACAAGATCCTTTCTTTCCAAAACCAGGCTCGTGAAAAATCCAAGGAAAAGGAAGCGCTCCTTGTCAGGCTCGCCGAGACGCGCTCGCGGCAGAATAGCTGTACGGCTCAGCGTGAAAAAATTGAAAAAGATAAAACTTGGGTCTCGGAATCCAAGCTTTCCGAAGAAAAAGCACTAGCCCAGCATGATGCCGAAACCAATGAACTCGTTTCCAAAAAAGAAGAGCTTGAGGCCGAATGCGCCGCGTTGGAAACAGAGAACTCACGCACTTCGCTTAGGCGTGAGGAGGCCATGAAGCGGACCGAAGAGATCCGGCGCCGCGTGGATGAAGAAACCGTGGGGCTTAAAACACTCGAAGCAGGTAAAAATCACAAATTTGAATTTCTTAAAACTGCGGGTGACCGCATTCATGAGGCTGAGCTCCAGGAGGCGCAGCTGGGATACGAAATGGGCCGTTTATCCGAAAAACTTTTCAATAGTTTCCAGGCAGAGCTAACCACGCTTGAATCCAGCCCCGAATTCGACGAAATGCTCAAAGACATTGATGCCGCGAAGACGCAGATACAAACCTTGCGCGACAAGATTCAAAAGATGGGGCCCGTGAACCTCGTCGCCATTGAAGAATACGGCGAAATGAAAGAACGTTGGGAATTTTTGACAAAACAACAGGAAGACCTCGTTACTGCCAAAAACGATCTGCATAAGGCCATACTCAAGATCAACCGTACAACACGGGAACTTTTTATAGAAACATTTGCCCAAATACAGAAAAATTTCAGCACGTATTATAAGGAGCTTTTTGGCGGCGGCGCCGCAGAGCTCGTGCTGCTGGATGAGGGGGATGTTCTGGAGAGCGGTATCGAGATCATCGCGCGTCCGCCGGGTAAGAAGCTGCAGAATATAATGCTGCTTTCGGGCGGAGAAAAAGCGCTGACTGCGATAGCGCTTTTATTTTCACTGTTCAAGGTGAAACCCAGCCCGTTTTGCGTATTGGATGAGATCGACGCTCCGCTCGATGAATCCAATGTGGACCGTTTTTGCCGTGTTCTAAAAGAATTTACCGTGGGCTCGCAATTTATTATGATCACTCACAACAAGCGCACCATGAACTTAGCCGACGCCATGTATGGCATCACCATGGAAGAGACCGGCGCCAGCCGTATTATTTCCGTTAAATTTTCAGACAAAGCAGAAGTTTTAGTCTAAGCCGGGCGGCGGTAAGCGACGACGCGGTTTTTTCCCGAACGCTTGGCTTCGTAAAGCGCACCATCCGCGCAATAGATGAGCTTTTCTTTTTCATCAGCATCCTCGGGAAAAGTAGCGACTCCGATTGAGACGGTAACGGTCTGGGGGATCTTGCCGCTGCGTTTATCGGAAGTTTCCTGTTCGATGCGAGATTTAAGTCGGTCCGCAAGTTTCATGGCTTCTTCTTTCGTCGTCTCGGGCAGAACCGCCGCAAATTCTTCCCCGCCGTAGCGCGAAAGATAGTCCATCCTCCGCATGACGCTTTTTGCGATCTGCGAAATTTCATAAAGCACATGATCTCCGGCTGGATGGCCGTATGTGTCATTGAAAGATTTAAAATCGTCCACGTCAAAGATGACGAGGCTTAAGCTTTTTTTGGTTAGTTTGGCTTCGCGTATGAGATCGAAGAGAAGTTTCTGGAAATGACCATGGTTCCAGATCTTGGTCAGCGAATCTTGTTGGGATGTGATCACCATGTCGTTATAGCTTTTCGCATTCTCGAGCGCCAAGCCTGCATGGTTGGCCAGCATCATAAGACGCGAAAGGTCGTTCTGAGTGATGGCTTTCTGCGTGCTGACATTATCAACCATGAGTACGCCGATCACCTGGTCTTTTCCTCTTAGCGGCACGGCGGCAAACTGCGCAATGCCTAGATTCCTCAGTCTCATATCGGATAATTCGTGGTTTACGTCTTCTTTGGAAACGACGGCCGGGGCATCCTGGATAACGGCTTTTGCCAGCATGCCATATTCTTTTTCGATGGGAAAACGCACTTGTTTCACGATACTGTTAAGTTCCGGATCGATGTTCCGGTGTGCCTTGTGATACACGTCCAATAAACCTTCCAAAGTGATCCTCTTTTCTTCGATCATCTTCCAGACGATAGGGGAGGCTTCAGGATGCGTAGGGCCGATGCCCAGCTTGCCTTCGAGCTGTGTGCCGGATTCGTCGACCATGAAAAGGACAGCGCGGTTGTAACCTAAGCCTTCGTGGCTTGTGATGGCGCTTAAAATGAGATAAATAACCTCATCCAGGAGAAGCGTCGTGCGGATGAGATTTCCAATTTCATAAAGTAAAAGAAGTTCCTGGCGGGTGCGCTTCAGTTCTTCTTGTAATCGAGTATCTTCCATAGTAAGATTGGCTAAATCCTTTTGTAAGGCATCCCATTATGTTACACGATACAGTCACAAAAATAAAGCCGATAACTCCTTCACTTTCTTCTACTTATGAAGAATTAAAACGTCAAAACACGACGCCTAATACTCAATTTATAATGGCCATGTTTGACCGTCTAGCCTGCCGCTATGATCTTTTTAATCATTTAACGAGCATGGGCATGGCCGCGATCTGGCGGAAAAAAACGCTCCAGGCGCTAGCTCCCGGGATGAGCGTGCTCGATCTTGGTTGCGGTACCGGTGATCTGACGCTTGGCGCAGTTAGACGTGTGGGAGCAACTGGCAGTGTCACCGGCATCGATTTTTCCCGGAATATGCTGGAAATGGCCGCCCGGCGATATGAAAAAATAAAAAATATTAACACCGCTCCCGCACACTTTGTCGCGATGAGAGCCGAAGAGCTGCCGTTAAAGAGCGAGGCTTTCGATGCCGTAGTATCGGGATTTGTTTTAAGAAATATTTATGAAAATATCGACGTTATTCTTAAAGGAGTAAGGGGGTCTCTAATCGATGGAGGTATGATCCGTTTTCTGGATATCACCGAGCCGTCCAGCGGCATAATAAGAAACTTATGGTCTTTTTACATGCAGTCGGCCACGGCTTTTTATGGACGCATACTTTTCGGGAAAGATTATCCTGTATCGTATCTTGTGGATTCGGCGAAGCGTTTTCTCAAACCGGGTGCTTTCACAGAGAAACTAAGTGAACATGGTTTCAAGGAAATTGAAAAGAGGTCATTTTTGTTCGGTATCATCACACTGTATTCGGCGCGGAAATGAGCAGACCCTCTAAAAATTACCGGGATCTTTCCCAATTTATAAGAGCGCTCGAAAATGAAGGTGAGCTTATTCGTATCCAGCACGCTGTGAGTGCTGAGCTTGAGATCACGGAGATTACGGATCGTGTATCCAAATCACCCGGGGGCGGCAAAGCGCTTTTATTTGAGAACGTGAATGGCTCAAGCATGCCGTTGCTTATTAACGCATTCGGTTCGCTCAAACGCATGGCCATGGCCATGGGTGCTTCCGATATTGAGGGCCCCGCAAGACGTATTGCATCTCTTCTGGAAAAAAAGGGGATTCCTACGACGTTCTCAGGCAAGGTTAAACTTGCCGGTGAACTTTTTGATCTTTCAAAAGTTCCTCCTAGAATGGTGACACGCGCGCCGTGCCAGGAAGTTATAAAAACTGCGGAGGCGCGATTGTCCGAGATGCCGATCCTTAAGTGCTGGCCTAAGGATGCCGGGCGATTTATTACACTGCCGCTCGTGATCACTAAAGATCCGGATACCGGACACCGCAATGTCGGTGTCTACCGCATGCAAGTTTATGATGATAAGACCACCGGAATGCATTGGCAGACGCAAAAGGATGGGGCGGTGCATTCCCGTAAAATGCTGCTCAGGCGAAAGAAAATGCCGGTCGCCGTTGTCATAGGTGCTGACCCGGCAACTGTTTTTTCAGGTGTCGTGCCTTTGCCTTATGGTCTCGATGAATTTTTATTCAGCGGATTCATTCGGCGTTCCGGTATTGAGCTTGTCCAGTGCAAGACTATCGATCTTGAAGTGCCGGCCGAAAGCGAGATTGTGCTGGAAGGTTACGTGGATCCAGAAGATATGCGTATGGAGGGACCATTCGGCGACCATACTGGCGTTTACACGCCGCCCGAACTTTTTCCGACTTTTCATATTCAATGCATCACAATGAGAAAAAATCCCGTTTATCTTACGACCATCGTAGGACAGCCACCAATGGAGGATGCGTATATGGGCAAGGCTATCGAGAGAACATTTTTACCGGTTTTGCAAAAACAATTGCCGGAGCTGATGGACATGAATTTTCCTCAGGAGGGAACATTTAATAACGCCGTGATCGTCTCGATAGATAAAAATTATCCGCACCAGGCAAAAAAAGTGGCGCACGCGGTCTGGGGACTGGGGCAATTGTCTTTCACAAAAGTGGTCATCATCGTCGACAAAAGTGTTAATGTGCATAAATTATCTGATGTGGCGCTTGCGGTTTTCAACAACATCGATCCCAAACGCGACATTTTTTTTGTTGACGGTCCGGTCGATACGTTGAATCATGCAGCACCCGAGCGTGATTACGGCTCGAAAGTGGGCATTGATGCGACGACCAAACTTAAAGAAGAAGGGTATACGCGCTCGTGGCCGGAAGATATCAGGATGGATGATAAAACCAGAGTGACCGTCGATGGCCTATGGAAGGAATTAGGAATACCGAATGCTGAAAAAAGTTAGAATATTTTTTAAGCTCATTAAATTTGAACATACGGTATTTGCCTTGCCATTTGCCTATATGGGGATGGTGTTGGCCGAGCGCCGGCTGCCGGCGCTCCCGGTTTTAATCTGGACAACACTGGCAATGATTGGCGCTCGAACCGCCGGAATGACACTTAACCGCATCATCGATATTGAGATCGACAGGCGTAACCCGAGGACGCAGTCGAGACCCAGCGTTACGGGTGAATTTCGTATAAGTTGGTCGTGGATCGCTGTGGCAGTATCACTGGTTATTTTCTTTCTTTCCTCGTGGTTTCTCAATCCGCTTTGTTTTAAGCTTTCATTTGCAGCCCTTATTTTTCTTGTCGGGTATCACTATGTGAAGCGTTTTAGCTTCTTGTGTCACTTTACGCTGGGAATTGTTTTGGCAATAGCACCGGTTGGCGGGTGGTTTGCGGTCACAGGGATTTTTTCCTGGAAACCGCTGCTTTTAGCCGCCGCAGTGCTTTTTTGGACGGCGGGTTTTGATATCTTATATTCGCTTCAGGATGTAGATTTTGACCGTGCCAACGGCCTGCATTCAGTGCCGGTGAAATTCGGTAAAGACGAGGCGTTGGTTATTTCGCGAGGTTGTCACGTTGCGACGGTGGTATTTTTGGCGCTCTTCGGCTGGGCCGTCGGTCTCGGGTTGGTTTATTGGGCAGGCATAGCGGTCTGTGCTGTGTTATTGTGGGTGGAACACAATTTGATCCGTGACGGGGACCTGACGAACATCAATGCCGCGTTCTTCATGGTCAACGGATGGGTAGGGGTGCTGCTTTTTATTTTTACTTTTATGGAGATCTTCCGGTGAAAAAGATCATCGTGGGTATTTCGGGCGCCAGCGGCGCCATGCTCGGAGAGCGTTTTGTGAGCTTTCTCCTAAAGAATGGTCACGAGGTGCATGTCGTGATCAGCTCCGGGGGTGCGGCGGTTTTTCAGGAAGAGCTGGATATTCGGGATCTGAAAAAGCATTATAGGAACGCCAAGAATCTTTATTTGTATGCGGCCGGCGATTTCGCGGCAAAAGTTTCCAGCGGTTCCGCTGATATGGATGCGATGGTGATAATTCCCTGCAGCATGTCTACCGTGGGAGCGGTCGCCAACGGTATCACGTTGAATCTAATACACCGCGCGGCATCGGTGTGCATCAAAGAAAAGCGTCCGCTTATCCTTGTCCCGCGCGAAAGCCCTTTGAGCCCCATCCATTTGAAGAATCTTCTATATCTTTCCGAGATCGGTGTCCACATCGTGCCCGCCACTACCGCGTTCTATCACAAGCCGAAGTCGGTCGAGGAGATGGTTGATTTTACCATCGGGCGTGTGCTGGATCTTTTAAAGATGGACCACGAATTATTCACGCGCTGGAAAGGCAAGTTAGGCAAAAGATGACAACGCTTACCGAAAAAGACAAAGACAGAGTCTTTACACTTCACATTTTGTGCATGGAGTGCATTGTATCGTCGCTTGTTTTTAGTTTCATTTACGCCTACGCAGGCTCTCCTAAGACGGGACTTCTCTTTCTTTCGGCCGTGCCGCTGACGGCATTGACCTATTTTGTGTTACAGCTTCTTATGTCTCCTGCGGCGGCAGGGAATTGGATACTGGGTTTTGGCTACATCCTTTTTTTAGTCAGCGCTTATTGGACGGGTGGGATACAGGCGCCGGTGCTTTACTGGAGCAGTGTTCTTCCGGTGGTTGGGGCCCTCATTTGCGGCCGCCGGTCAGCGGTGGTTTGGCTCGTTTTGGTGCTTGGCAAGATCAGTTTTTTTTACTGGATAGATAAAACAGGGATTTGGCAACTACCGTTGTCACCTTTTATCGGTGAAAGCCAGAAGATGGTGCTCTACACCTCTATGGTAGGGATTCTCTTAGTCGTCTTCTTTCCGGTGTTGGTGACCGAAGGCTTGAAAGAGCGGTATCTGAAGCGCTTGGAAGAGAAAAATAGAGAACTGCGCGAAGCGCTGGAGAATGTGCATGTTCTCCGCGGCATGCTTCCGATCTGCTCCTGGTGCCACAACGTCAGGAATGACAAAGGGTACTGGGACCGCATTGAGACCTATCTTATGAAGCACAGTAAAGTCGAGTTTTCCCACGGTATTTGTCCCACTTGTCAGGCCAGAGAAATGAAGAAATTAGACCTCGAATAAGCCCGCCTTTTTTTGGTATAATACTTCCTTCGAGGGCAACGCATGGAACACATACGCGAATTCAGGGATATTTTTGAGAAGATAGAGTCCGGCGTACGTCTGTCGCAGGAGGATGGCAACCGGCTCATCCATAGTAAGAATGTGGTGGAGCTAGGGGCCATGGCTGATTTTGTGAAACGGCGCATGCATGGCAACAAGATCCATTTCACGCATAGTATCAACGTAAACCATACCAATATTTGCGTCCTCTCGTGTAAGTTCTGCGCCTTCGCGGCCAAGAAGAACGAAGCGCGCGCCTACGTGCTTTCCAATGACGAGATAGAGCGCCGTGTGGTCAACGCGGCGAAGCACGGAGTCTGGGAAGTGCATATTGTCGGAGGCCTCGACGCCGATCTTAAACTTTCATATTATGAAGAGATGCTTTCTCGCATAAAAAAAGCATGCCCCGGTGTCCTTATACAGGCGTTTACAGCAGTTGAGCTTGATTTTTATGCGCGTCTCGAAAAAATTTCGCCGGAAGAAGTAATCACGCGCCTTAAGAGCGCGGGGCTCGGAGGCGTACCCGGCGGCGGTGCCGAGATCTTCAGCGAACGGGCGCGTGAGCTTATCTGCGCGCCCAAGATCAGCGCCACGCGCTGGCTCAACATTCATAAAATGGTGCATGCGCAAGGACTTCGCTCAAATGCGACCATGCTTTACGGTCACGTTGAAACCCCGGAAGAGCGCGTGGATCATATGATGCGTTTGCGCAATACTCAGGACGAGACGGGTGGTTTTCTCGCGTTTGTTCCCCTCGCATTTCAGCCGGACCACACAGAACTTTCTCATATTCCCAGAACGACAGGCATCACGGACATGCAGGTATTGGCCACGGCTCGTCTTATGCTCGATAATTTCCAGCATATCCGTCAGCTCTGGAACTATGTTGACGAAAAATTTATTCATGTCGCCGTGCATTGCGGCGTCGATGATTTGGGCGGCACAAATTTCGACGAGACTATCGCGAAAGCCGCGGGTTCTCAGTCCAAGGGTTTTAGTTATAAAGAACTCGTAAAACTCATTAAAGATTGCCGTCTTGAGCCCGTGGAAGTGAATAGCATCTACGCGCCGATCCAAAAAGAATGTTTGGTGGCCTAATGCGCCTGGGTTCAATTTCCTTCATTAATTCTTTACCGGTGGACCTCGGGATTCTTTCGCATGAAGTTCCCTGTGATGCCGAGATCGTGCGGGGCACCCCTTCTCGTCTCAATCTCAAGATCGAGCAGGGTGCGCTTGAAGTAAGTCCCGTTTCAGCATTTTGGTATGCCCAGCACCAGAGTTCGCTGGTACTTTTACCGGATTTTTCCATTAGCTCCAAGAGCGGCGTTCAGAGCGTGTTGCTTTTCAGTAAAAAACCATTGTCAGAACTTAAGGGATCTCGCATCGCATTGAACTGGAAGGGCCGCACAACTCCGGCGCTTCTCGAGGTAATCTGTCGCCTGCGTTATGGATTTTTCCCTGAATTTCTACCCATGATCGAGGCACCGCTGGACCTGGTTTTAAAAGCGGCTGATGCATCGCTCTTGATCGGTGATGAAGCGCTGCTGGAGCGCGACGGCATGCAGGATGACTCGCTTTTTGTGACGGATTTGGCCCAAGAATGGAAAGAATGGACAGGGCTTCCCATCGTGTTTGCCGTCTGGGCCGTCCGCCGCGCTTTCCTACAGAGGCAGTCGGCCAAGGTTACGGCCATTTATAAATCACTCGTACAATCACGCAACTGGGGTGCGACACACCCCGAACGGGTGATCGATGAAGCCGAAAGGCTTTCCGAGCTTCCACCCAAGCTTTTGCACAGTTATTTTTCAGGGCTAAGCTATGATTTTGGCGAAGATCTTCAAAAAGGATTTACGTTATTTCTTAATTATGCGGCGGAGTGTGAACTTCTTGATAATGTTAGACCGCTTGAATTTATAGACGGCCAAAAAACCGCATCGTCGATTTCCGTTCTTAGGGGACATTCATGACGATGCGTGATATTTTGAGGAAAGCGATTGACGGAGGACGCGTCACGAATGATGAGGGCGTGAGGCTCTATCACGAAGCGGATCTCTTCGAGCTGGGCTCCGTAGCCAACCGGCTTAACATTCAAAAAAATCCTAAAGCGGCCTCTCAAGCCACCTTTGTCGTTGACCGCAATATTAATTACACCAATTATTGTTACACACTTTGCAAATTCTGCGCTTTTTATAGACTTCCCGGCGACAACAAAGAAGGGTATGTGCGTTCACATGACGAGATTTATAAAAAAATAGATGAGCTTTTAGAGATCGGCGGCACTCAGGTGCTTTTACAAGGCGGGCATAATCCCGACCTGGGCATCGATTATTACGAGGATCTGGTGAAAACGCTTCACACGCGTTATCCGCAGGTGAACATCCATTCTTTTTCAGCGTCGGAAGTGTGGCATATTGCGAAAGTTTCAAAACTCTCGGTCAAAGACGTGTTATTGCGGCTCAAGGCCGTGGGATTGAACAGCCTGCCCGGAGGAGGCGCTGAAATTTTAGTGGATAGAGTACGCCAAAAGGTGAGCCCGCTTAAAACAAAAACAGCCGAATATTTCGAAGTCCACCGTGCGGCGCATGAAGTGGGACTGATCAGCACCAGCACTATGGTGTATGGCTTGGGCGAGACGATAGAAGAGCGGATGATGCATTTTGACGGCTATCGCAAAGCGCAGGACGAAACCAAGGGTTTTCGCGCGTTCATTCCGTGGAGCTTCGAATCCGAATCCACAGAGCTTACGATGCCGCGCCGCACCGGAGACGAATATTTAAGAATGATCGCAATCGCGCGTATCATGCTCGATAACATCCAGCACTTGCAGGCGGGCTGGGTGACGGAGGGGCCGAAGCTTTCGCAGATCGCGCTCGATTTTGGAGCC
>JAHFFI010000004.1:0-19592 GCA_023248025.1 Candidatus Omnitrophota bacterium | reverse complement strand
GTAGTGAGCGCCACAAAAAGCGATAAACTTTATTCCGGCGTCACCAAAGATGAGGCGATTCGAATCATCCAAGAGACCGGGAAGACGGCGGTTCAGCGCAATACTAATTACGAGACAGTAAAAATTTATCCGCGCGAATTATCGCCTGTGATGGCGTCATAGGTCGGCCGTGGTGGTCTCCTTAAAAGTTCCCTTCATTGATCTTACGGCGCAGTACCCTCAAGTAAAATCCAAAATTTGGACGGCCCTTCAAGATATCTTTGAGTCTCAGCAATTCGTTCTAAAAAAATACGGAGCCGGTCTCGAAGAGGCGGTGATGAAAGATCTGCCCGCCAAATACGCAGTCGGCCTCAACTCCGGCACGGACGCGCTCCTTTTATCCCTCATGGCCGCCGGTATTGGCAGGGGTCATGAGGTTATTACAACGCCCTTTACTTTTTTTGCGACGGCGGCTTCGGTCGTGCGCGTAGGCGCCGTGCCTGTGTTTGTGGATGTGGAGCCCGGCACGTATAACATCGACTGGCGTAAGATCGAAGCCAAGATTACAGCTAAAACCAAAGCCATTATTCCGGTTCACCTTTTTGGGCTCATGTGCGATATGAAGCCGATTCTTGAGATAGCCAAGCGTCATTCGCTTATTGTCATCGAAGATATCGCACAAGCCTATGGTGCGTCTTACAACGGGCACCGCGCGGGTTCCATGGGCGATATCGCATGCCTGTCTTTTTTTCCGACAAAGAATCTCGGAGGCGCAGGTGACGGCGGTATGGTCGCAACGAATTCACAAGAGCTTTATAAAAAAATAAAAGTTCTGCGTGTGCATGGCGCCAAAGAAAATGAAAAATACCTTCACGAAGTCGTCGGTATCAACAGCCGACTCGACGAGATACAGGCGGCCGTGGTGCATGCGAAGCTGCCGTTCCTCGATGCATGGAATAAAAAACGCATGTTCCACGCCGCAGTTTACAACGAGGCGTTTATAGATCTGCCTCTTGAGAGTCCGGTCAGCCCCAAAGGGCACGAACATATTTTTCATCTTTATACGCTGCGCTCTAAAAAACGTGATGCGCTGATGCATGCGCTTGCAGAAAACGGTGTGGGCGCCGGAATTTATTACCCCCTGCCCCTACATTTACAGCCCTGCTTTAGGGAATTGGGTTACCACAAGGGAGATCTGCCAACCGCCGAAATGCTGGCCGATGAGGTTTTGTCGCTCCCGATGTACGCGGAACTCACAGATGACCAGATCGGGTTCGTAATCGAGTCTGTTAGGAATTTCTTTTAAATATGATACGCGTATTTTTACCTGCGTATAATGAGGAGGTGGCGCTCGAACGGCTCGTAAAAAAATTTGACGCTGAATTCAAATCCACCGGCACGGCTTATGACATTACAGTTTTGGATGACGGCAGCATAGATAAAACGGCCGATGTCGCGCGGCGTTTGGGGCAAAGCTATCCCGTGAAACTATTGCGGCATCCCGCAAATCAAGGGCTTGGACAGACCATGTCGGATGGTCTGTCTCACTTGGCGCAAATCTCCGCAGATAATGATATTGTGGTTACGATGGACTGCGACGATACTCACGATCCTAAGTACCTGTCGTCAGCATTCACAAAATTGCAGGAGGGGTTCGATATGGTCATTCTTTCGCGCTATCAGACAGGCGGCGGGGAAGAAGGTCTGTCACGCACTCGCAGCGTTTTGAGTCGGGGCGCCGGACTGTTTCTTAAATTATTTTTTCCGATCAAAGGTGTCTGGGAATATAGCTGTGGTTACCGGGTTTTTCGCGCATCAAGCCTAAAAAAGGCTATACAGGCATTTGGAAAAGATTTTGTCCGTTTCGGTCACATGGGTTTTGTGGTGACGCCTGAGATTCTGATCAAATTTAATATGCTGGGTTTTCGTATCGCCGAGGTGCCCTTCATTCTAAACTACGACCGTAAGCCGGGCAAAAGCACGAACCGTCCACTGCGCACGATACGAGGCTATTTTGCGTTGGTCGGCGCTTATTGCGGGAGAAAGGCAAGGGTATGAAAAAAAATGGCAAGCGACGCATTCTTATTACAGGGGGAGCAGGCTTTGTGGGCTCTCATCTGGCCATTCAGCTCAAAGCTAAATACTCCCGCTACGAGATCGTGGCGTTGGATAATCTGCGCCGCCGCGGATCTGAACTGAACGTGCCGCGCCTGAAAGCGATGGATATTAAATTTGTGCATGGCGACGTCCGTTGTATTGAGGATTTTGAAGGTGTCGGTGCGGTATCAGCCGTTCTTGAGTGTTCTGCTGAGCCGTCTGTACTCGCGGGTCTTGAATCCAGCCCGGCAGCGGTTGTTCATCACAATCTCAACGGTACGGTCAATTGCCTGGACTTTGCGCGTAAGTTCAAAGCGGATTTTATTTTTTTATGAACCAGCCGTGTTTACCCGGTAAAACTTCTTGAGGGGCTGGCTTTTACCGAAGAAGCCACGCGCTTCACAATAAATGAGTATCAGAAACTTCAGGGAGTTTCTTCAAGAGGGATTTCGGAGCATTTTCCTCTGGAGGGCGCCCGTTCGCTTTATGGCGCCACCAAACTTTCCTCGGAGCTTCTTATAGAGGAATACCGAGCATTCTTTGGTATGCGTACGCTCATTAACCGCTGCGGGGTTATCGCGGGTCCCTGGCAGATGGGAAAAGTGGATCAGGGTTTTGTGGCGCTTTGGGTTGCCAGTCATATCTGGAAGAAACCCTTGTCTTATATCGGATACGGCGGACATGGCAAGCAGATCAGGGATATTCTGCATGTTGAAGATTTATTCCGGTTAGTGGATCACGAACTGCATCATATGAAAGAATTGAATGGCGGAGTGTTCAACGTAGGCGGCGGTCCTGAGAACACCGTTTCGTTGGCGGAGACAACAACGCTTTGTCAGCGCATTTCGGGGCAGAAGATCAAGATCACGGGCGTTCCTAAAACGCGTAAAGCCGACATTCGTATGTATGTAACAGACGCATCAAAAGTAAAAGAAATGACGGGTTGGCAACCTAAAAAAAATCCTGAGGCCATCGTGCGGGACGTACACGACTGGATAAAGAGACACGCGCGCCAATTGGAGCCCATTTTTAAATGAAGATAGCCGTTATTACAGGCTCAAGCGGGTTAGTTGGCAGCGAAGCGGCGCAATTCCTGTCAAGAAAATTCGACAAGATAATCGGCATAGATAATGATTTTCGCAAACGTTTTTTTGGTGACGATGCGACGACGCTATGGAATAAAAAGCGGCTTGAAAAAACACTTCCGAATTTCACGCATGAGACGCTTGATATCCGCGACGGAGAAAAGATCAATAATCTTTTCAGGAAATACGGCCGAGACATCCGTCTTGTCGTTCATACGGCGGCTCAGCCGAGCCATGACTGGGCGGCAAAAGAGCCTGAGACTGATTTTACGGTGAATGCCAACGGCACGCTTTGTCTTCTGGAGGCGGTGCGGCGTTTTGCGCCTGAAGCGGTGTTTATTTTTACATCCACTAATAAAGTCTATGGGGATACGCCCAATTTCCTACCTCTCGTGGAAAAAGAAACGCGCTGGGAAATAAAAGAAAGTCACGTGTATTCGAGAAACGGTATTGATGAGTCGATGAGCATAGATAATTCGAAACATTCTCTTTTTGGCGTTTCCAAACTTGCTGCGGATGTTCTAGCCCAGGAATACGGGAAATATTTTGGACTAAAAACCGGTATATTCCGCTGCGGGTGTGTCACCGGGCCAAAACATTCCGGCACACAATTGCATGGTTTTTTGTCCTACCTTATGAAGTGCGCCATAACGGGCGAAAAATACACGATATTCGGGTATCAGGGTAAACAGGTGAGGGACAATATTCACAGCCAGGACCTCGTCAGTATGTTCTGGTATTTTTATGAAAATCCCAAACCCGGAGAGGTGTACAATGCCGGCGGTTCGCGATTTTTTAATTGTTCGATGCTGGAGGCTATCGCATTTTGTGAGAAGATCACAGGGCGTAAAATGAGCACGGCTTATTCCGACACGCCGCGTGTCGGTGACCACATTTGGTGGATCAGCGATGTCTCAAAGTTCAAAAAAAATTACCCACAATGGACTCTCCAACACAACCTCGAAAGTACGCTCCTGCAGATTCATGATTCGATGCGTGAACGTGTAGGCGCTGCTCCCTGATGCTGAGCGTTGTCATTCCGGCGCATAACGAAGAAGCCTGCATTTCTGATACGGTGCAGGGGATCTATAAGAAACTCCAATCTCAAGCCATACAGCATGAGATTCTTGTGGTGAACGACCATTCTACAGACAAAACCGCAGAGGTGCTGAAAGTTCTTCAGAAAACAGTGCCGACGCTCATTTTTTACAACAATGAGTTGCCGGCCGGGTTCGGACGAGCCATTCGCTTCGGACTTGACCGCTTCAAAGGTGATGTGGCAGCCATCATGATGGCTGATCTTTCTGATTCACCGGACGATCTCGTGAGGTTTTATAGGAAAATCCTTGAAGGGTATGACTGTGTGTTTGGCAGCCGCTTTGCAAAGGGCGGCCAGGTTATGGATTACCCCAAACTCAAACTTTTTATCAATCGTATAGCGAATAACCTCGTGCGCGTTGCGTTTGGGATCGGCTATAATGACGTCACCAACGCGTTCAAAATGTACAAGCGTTCTACCATTGAAGGCTTAAAACCGTTCCTTGCGCCGCATTTCAATCTAACGCTTGAACTTCCGCTGAAAGCCATTGTCCGAGGATATTCTTATGCGGTGCTGCCCAACAAGTGGACACACCGTAAACACGGAGCCTCCAAGCTCAAGATCAAGGAGATGGGCAGTCGCTATTTCTTTATATTTCTGTATTGCCTGATTGAGAAATTCTTCTCGCGGGGCGATTTTAAGAAAATCCGTGAATCTCGTTAAGTCCTTTATTGCACTGCTGATCGGCTTACTCGTGTCGTTTTTTGCGGCCGAGTGGGTGATCGCCAATTTTGGGGCCGTGGACACGCCGCCCGGCCTTTTCCAGAAAACCTCCACGCGCCCTTTCGTTCATAGACCCTTTTTCAAAGGGAAAGACCGTTACCGCAATCCGATCATTATCAATTCCACCGGCCTGCGTGACAGCGAATACACGTTCAAAAAACCTGAGAACGTTTTCCGTGTACTTGTCTTAGGCGATTCCGTCGCATTTGGGGATGGGGTGCGGTCCGAAGACACGTTTGAGAAGCAGATGGAAGGCCTTTGGTCTCTTGAGGCTAAAAATGTCGAAGTTTTGAATGCGGGTGTGAGAGGATACAACACGGCAAGTGAATTGGCACTGTTTAAGGAAGTGGGCCTTCGTTATTCTCCTAGCCTTGTCATCGTAGCGTATGTCCTCAATGATGCTGAGCCCACGTCCAAACAAATGGGCCTCATCGATAAGAAATATTCTTTTCTGATGACGCTCAAAGACTATGCAAAAGAACATTTCTATCTCTATTCACTTTTCAGACGTTGTTTTGAGATCGCAAGACACGAAGCCAGTCCCAAGACTTTTATCGAAACGTATGAAGACCAGTTTCATCCAGATCATCCCGGATGGAAAGAATCGTACGCGTCGCTTGAGGCTATTCATCGATTAGCAAATGAAAACAACATAAGGCTACTTTTGGCAGTTTTCCCCAGGCTTGAAGGATTGAGGGCAGGAGAAGTTTACCCTGCGCAATCCATACAGAATCAGGTCCTGGAGGCGGGCCGGGAGCTTGGCATCGACACCTTTGATCTGTTGCCGGCGCTCAAAGGTCAAGATGAGGCGCTTTTAAAAATCGAAGCACGAGACACCTTTCATCCCAATCGCCAGGGTCATCTCTTGATCGCTCGTGCGCTTAAAAAAGTGGTAGATGAAAGGTATTTAAACGCCTGATGAGCCTTAAGACGAAAATGGCGGTAATTCTTTTATTATCGGTTTTTGCCGCGCAGTGTATTTTTTCAATACGGACAAAATCGCCCACTTCAGATGAGCTTGCACATCACATTGCCAGCGGGTACTCACATTTGGTGATGCGCGATTTTCGCATGAACCCTGCCATGCCGCCTCTACCGAGACTTTTATCCGCTGTCCCGTTGTATTTTTTGGGCGCAAAAATGCCGAGTGATCCGAAATCCTGGAACGAGGGGAATAGTCCCATTTTTGCCCATGAATTCTTTTATCAAGCCAATAAGAACGCGGACGAGCTGATCTTCTGGGCACGAATACCCATCCTTTTTCTTTCACTGATCTTCGCTTTTTTGGTATTTATCTGGTCGAAAGAATTGTGGGGAGTGGGTGGTGGGCTTGCGGCGCTTACGCTTTATGTTTTTTGTCCTGATGTTGTAGCCCATTCGTCGCTTGCGACATCCGATATTTCAGTCGCCTTTTTTTTCACGCTGACTTTTTATTTATTTTGGAAATATTTAAAAGCGCCTTCGGGACGCGGGCTCCTATTTACGGGTCTTGCCGCAGGCGGCGCTTTTCTATCCAAGTTTTCAGCCATTCTCCTTTTCCCGATATTGCTCTGTATTGCGCTGATTTCAAAAAATGGGAGAGCAGTTCCCCCAAAGAAGATCTCATTATTTCTACTGGTTTGTCTAATGACAGTTTGGGCCGGGTATTTTTTTGAAACTAAACCGGTGCTAAAAAATACGCCCGACCCGTTAAAAAAAATAGCGTTCTTGAATCAAATAGGCGGTGAGCCTCTTGTCCGTTTTGCACAAAAAGTTCCTGTGCCGCTCTCGACTTTTGCGTCGGCCATGACCGGGATTTTTTTCACTCGGGCCAAGGGCACGCACTCCTTTCTCATGGGACATTGGTCGGATACGGGGTGGTGGTATTACTACTTTGTGGCGTTCGCATTAAAAAATACGCTGCCATTTCTTGCTCTGATATTTCTATCTTTCATTTTCTTGAAGCGCTTGAAGTTGGATTCGCTTACACTTACGACGCTGTTTCTTCCGGTGATCTTTTTCTTTGTGGTTACGATGCCAGACCGCGCCCAGGCCGGTATCCGGTATTTTTTGCCGATATACCCATTATTTTTTATTCTGTGTGCCGGCACCGTGGTTTTTTTATGCCATAAGGGGAAGGTTTGGCGATTTTTAGCGATAGGGCTACTGGCCTGGCATGCGGCGGAAGCCGGTATGATTGCTCCCGATTATCTAGCCTATTTTAATGAATCGATCGGAGGCCCTAAGAACGGGTATAAATATTTAAGAGATTCTAATATCGACTGGGGGCAGGATCTGAAGGGTCTCGGCAAGTACATTAAAGAGAAAGGATACCCGGAGGTCGCGCTGTTTTATTTCGGGCCGGCTGATCCAGACTATTACGGTATTCCTTACCGGACTTTCGGGCAGGATGAGTTCGAGACGCCTAGACACACCGTGTACGCCGTGGCGGCGCATCACATAGATTCAGTAAAGTGGACGGCAGAAATTCAGCCGACCTGCGTGATCGGCCATTCTATCTTTGTTTATGATTTAAGAAGCCCCGACTTTTCCAAGAAATCTGCGTAGAGCTTCGCGCGGAGAGCATCGCCTTTCTCCGTCATGTGGCGCCCATCGGTGAAATAAATCTTTTCTTTCGGGAATTCTGCCGCCAGGTCGCAGAGCGCCGCGTTGTTTTCCTTGGCCACGGCACGTGTAACATCATTATGCTCATCCAACGCTCCGATATATTCCTTCGAGGCCACTTCCGGCTGTTCGGTGAAAAGCGGGCAATAAGCGAAAGTGGAAAGAACAACCCTGATGCCTCGCGACTGCGCAAGGGTCACGATATTTTCCATGTTCCTTTTGAAATAAACAGGTTTATTGACTGCAAGCATTTCTGCGGCGCTCACCTTCTTAAATAGTCCGTCAGGATAAATACCCAGCGCTTTTTGCCGCATAAATTCGCTTAAATAGGAGGTCGATGAAAAATCCGCGGCGCTATGCAATGTATTGTGCGACGAAACGAGGTTCAGTTTGATCATAAAGATGCGGCAAAGCGTGCTGTACTCAAAAATACTGGGCATGAAGCGCTGGTTGGCGTTCTTGAGATAGCCGGAGTTGTCTCCCTGATAGCTTTCCGGAGGCCACACGAGACGGGGCGCTATGTCGTTGATGTTGTCATAAGTAATAATTAGGTCAGGCTGGATATCCAGCACTCGAAATTCAAAATTAATGAGCGTTTCCCAGCTGGCATAGCTATTGACGCCCGCGTTTACAACTTTGACGTTCTTAAACCCGCGGGCATGAAGTTCTTTTTCAAGCATGGCAGGGTAAGCTAGATGGTAATCCTCGACAGATCCGGAATAGGTGGTAGAGCCTCCGAGGCAGGCGATGCGGAATTCGCCGTCCGGTTTTGGCATCACGATCTCGTCGCCGCGGTAGCCAAGCGAATTGTGGCGGTTTAAACCCTGGCGGTAATTCGGCGTCGGATAATGCCCAAGATAGCGGTGAGGCATGTGGTGAAAGTAAAGTCTGGTTTTAAGTTGGTCTAAAGAAGCGTATTTTCTAAAAACCTCGTCACGGGCGAAACGCGTGAGATAAATTTCGGATGCGGTTTCGAGCATGACAAACGCGAGAAGAAGAGTAAAAAATGAAATAACCAGTCCTTGGAATACAGAAGAAAAATTGCGCATGCAGCGCATTGTATCTCGCTTGCTGAGGCAAAGTCAAACTGTTAGAATAATCGCATGAATTCGTATGGTAAATCCTCCCGGGATGCGGTCGACGCGCTTTTAAAGTTGACTGCTTTTTTTTCAGTATTTATCGTGATTCTTCTGGCTGCTAAGAAAATGCTGGATACACCGACAATATGGCACACATCATTCCTTTCGGGTGTATTTGCTTTGGCCAAAGGCCAAGTTCTATACCAGGGGCTGCATTTGTCAAAACCTCTCTTGAGCGCCATTTATCCACCGATGGCTTATTTGGCTTATTTGCCTGTGACGATCGCGGGAACTCCGACGTTGGCGGTGATGATCGGCCGTGTTTTCGCCGCGCTTTATTTTTTTGTACCGTTTGTTTTAGCGCTCAAATGGACGCCCAGACGTTTTCCGCCGGGCATTCTTCTGAGCGCGTTCGGTGTTTTCGCTTTGATGGTTTTTTATCTTTTACCGCTGGTAGAAACGGCCTTTGCGGTCAATGCGGATGCTCCGGCATTGGGCTTCGGTGCGATGGCGTGTGTTTTGATTTATTCTGCCGGAGAAGAACCGGGAAATGCCCGTCTTTTTTTAGCGGCTTTTTTCGCCGTGCTTTCCGTTTGGTCCAAACAAGTGATGGCGCCACTGCCGTTGGCGCTGGCATTTTTCCTGTGGAAGCGCTACAGAGCAGGTATTTGCTTAAAATACCTGCTATTTTTATTGATCGGAGGATCCGGAGTGAGCGGTTTCTTTTTGGCAGCATTTGGAGCCCACCCAATTTTTTTCCATACGCTTTATATACCGAGCCACCATCCCTGGAATTCGTCCAATCCTTTGACGGCGATAGGGGATGCCTTCAAAGAGTTTTCACTATTCGCGGCTATTCCGTTAATACTGCCGTTAGCCGCTATTTTTATTAACATTACAGAAAATGATGAGGCGCCGTCTCTGCGCGCGTGGTTGGGGCGCAATCATTGGGCTGTTTTTTTTATCACGGGTTTAGCGCTCATTCCGCTGTCACTTTTGGGTCGTGTTAAAGTCGGGGGAGCGCACAACACATTCAGTTATTCAATTTATTTTCTGGCTATTTCGGGAGTCTTGGCATTGATCCATTTGCATGAGCGCCAGGCCAAAGCTTTGTTGGTAACCTTATTATGCGTGTTCTTATTCATAAAAATTCCTTCATTATCGGTTTTTTTCCAACGAATGAAAGAGTTTTATCCCAATTATGCGAGCGTTTCCTACGCTTACATAAAAAACCACCCACGAGAAGCTTATTTTCCATGTGAGCCTTTATCCGAACTATTAGCAGAAGGCTCGTTTTTGCATGTCCGAGCCGGCTTGGAAGAGAGGGAGTTGGCGGGAGTTCCGGTTGATCGCGCCAATTTCCTTGAAACACTGCCATTTTCATTTAAAAAAGTTGTATTTCCGCCGAATATTCCTCCGCGAGTCCCAGCTTCCGAGGATTCGGTGCTTAAATATCTACCAGAATACAAACACCGGGTTGATGATCCCGAGCTTCCGGGCTGGTATGTTTATGAAAAGTCATAAAAGTCTGTTACGCCGTATACACAATAGTTTTTTTCATCGTCTAATCGCGCGCTCCTGTTTTGAAGTGGGTCAGAGTTATCACGATAAACCGTTGTTGAGGCAAAAAATCGCGGTGAATGTCAGTCAATTTTTAAATGAAAAAGGGTTCCAAACGCCGCTGATACTTACAAAAAATGAATGCCTGGAGTTCTGGGTATCCATGGGAAATGCAAGTTCTAGTATTGGTAACAGGCCGGAAGTATACGCGACCAAAGGACGGGGGATTATTGATTTTTTGCACACATTTTGGACGCCTGAAGTGCAGATCAAGGACAGCTTGCTCGAGCTTGGCTGCAACTGCGGCGCCAATCTTTATTGGTTGAATGAGATTGGGTATTCACAATTATCAGGAGTTGAGATCAGCCCGGCCGCTGTCCGGCAGATGCGGGAATCGTTTCCGTCGCTTGCGCAGCGCGTGCCCGTACACTTGGGTGCCATGGATGCATGGCTGAAAAACGCACCCTCCCGCTCGGTGGACGTCATTTTCACGATGGGTGTTTCGATGCACATACACCCGGTTGATAATTTTGTATTCCGCGAAATGACGCGCGTATCCAAAAAATATATATGCACGGTTGAGCCGGAATCCGAAAATTCCAACTACGTATTTTCTCGCAATTACAGGCGGATTTTTGAAAGGCTCGGTGCGTCTCAAGTGAAAGAAAAGATCATAAGGCGTCAAGAGCATCCAGACCTTGGCGGTTATATCGGATGCACGGCTAGGCTTTTCAAGACTTGATGATGATCCGCTCCCGAACGAGAATTTTCGCAGCTTTGTTTTTGGCGCTTGCCGTTCGGCTGTGCCTAATGCCAATAACCCTTCACGGCGACCTTATTTTTATTCATTACTTCCCGCATTTTTTCAGTTATCACGGTGTTTTGGATATTTATGGGTATTTTGGTGACCACTTTATTAAGATGGTCGGGACTACCTATTACCAACCGTTGGTTTACTACGCGATTGGTATTTTCCAATGGTTCTTGAGGCCGATCAACCCTGAGTTTCTTTCTTTTATGAACTTGGTTCACGAACGGGCCTATTCGGGGACCTCGTATGAATTGTCCGGATATCTGGCTTTTTTTTCACGTCATCAAATTTTTTGGATGATTTTTTTAATGAAACTTCCGTATTTGGCTGCAGAAATAGCATGTTGGGCGATCGCGCCTCGTTTATTCTCGTCCCAGGAAGAAAAAGGTCGCGTATTAAAGCTCTTTCTCTGGAGTCCTGTCATTATTTTTTCATCTTATGTTCTGGGGCAGTATAGGATTTTTTCCGTACTTGCGATGCTGTTGTCCATTTTTGCTCTGCAGCGAGGAAATAAGGCATTTTCTGGCATTATGTATGCGATGGTTTGTTTAATGGAAAATTATGCAGTCTTACTTTTACCATTCATGGCGCTTGTGATAAGAGGTCCGCTGAGGGAGAGGCTGCGATGGTGGATCGGGGCGGCCCTCTGTCTGGCTGCCGTATTGGTACCATTATTTATTCTTTCAAAAGGATATGTCTTGGGGGCCTATTTTTCGCCGCGTCTGCTCCGTGCCGCTTCAGCCCGAACGATTTTTAACCACTTCGCGGGACCTGTTAATCTTGCCTGCAAGGCCATTTGGGGGTTGTCGTACGCTGTTATATTTATTTTTTTGTTGAAATCAGTCAGACGACAGGATAAACCGGTTGTGGAGAGGGAACTATTTATTTTTGTGCCTTTGATGTTGCTTATGATCTTATACGCCACATCTATTACTTCAGTTCATTATCTGATGTGGAGTCTTCCGTTTCTTATCATAGTTCAGATCTGGCGTGAGCCATGGAAGCCGGTCTTAACATGGGTGTTTGTGGCGCTCGCGTTTCTTTTCAATCTAGACGGTCGCGCGATGAATCTAGCGCTTTTTTTACCTTTGGATCCGCACGTTTTTTCATCAGCGCCCAGCCTGCATGAAGTTTTGGCACAGTTTTTGCCTTGGGGGAAGATTATTGCGATGGCCCGACTTTCATTTTCGCTAGTCTGTCTGTATTTTGCCTGGAAACTCTGGCAGGTCGAGGTCAGGCCTAGACTCGAACGTTAGTCCTTGAGGAGTTTATTTTCTTTCAGCACTTTTGCAAGCTGACGCACCGTTTGGCAGTGAGTAAGCTTTTTTATTTTACTAGCTTTTCCGCCCGATTTCTTATCAATCGCAACGAGAATCGACAGGTGTCCTACACTATCCCACTGTTTTAGCGTATCAACAGAATCATCCATCGTGACGTTATTTTTTATCAGAAGGGCTCTTTTTATAAGCTGCAGTAATTCTTCAGAGGTCATGAAGGTCTCCCGTTATGGACTTCGTACAGATCAGTTCTCCACAAATATAGGCCAAATTTTTCTTCCACATCGATGTATTTTAAACGATTCAGGCGCTCAATGGTTTTTTTATGCGCAGCCATTTCTTTCGGCAGGTAGAACTGCCTTGAGGTGACTCTTTTGACCGAGTGAAAATTTTTTTTGAGACAAGAAATCAGTTTAGCGTGTTTAGATAAGGTCAGAACGGGAAGAACGAGGATCCCTCTGGGCGTTAAATAATTCGGAGTTGCATTGATGATTTTTGTGACGAGTTCTGTTCCGTCCTTCCCGGATGCGCAGTCGATGTTCTTCCCGAACCACGGTGAGATTTTAGCGATTTCTTCCGATACGCCGGAAACATCACAAAGAATGGAATCAAAGCGATTTCCTTTCCAGGCATCATACAGGGAACTTATGCGCACGTCCGCGTCGAGTTTATATTTCTTTAAATTAGCCCTTGTGTTATTGACTGCTTTTTCAGATATGTCAGAGGCGCAGAACTTGCCGAATGCGCCCAATTTAGAAAGGGTGATGCCCACTACGCCGCATCCGCAGCCGAGATCGAGGATGCGCCCAAAGCGGCGCTTTTTTTCGCTCAAATAATCAATGATGATCTTAGAAGTTTCGGTGGGATAAAACACGCCGTCATGCACGGTCACGCGGATTCCCGATGACTCAAAAAACTTCAACGAACAAGTCCTCCGTCCAGCGTGATAGAGGCGCCGTTTAGATAGTCCGCTTTTAGCATAAAATCAATAGCATGAAAGATATTTTTGACGCTGCCAAATTTTTTAGAAGGAATGCGGTCGAGCACCTCCTGGAGTGATGCGGGAGCCAGCGTTTCGATAAGACCTTTCTCAAAGTAGCCCATTTTGAGCAAGTTGGATGTAATATTGAACCGTCCGTATTCGTGAGCAAGAGTTTTGCAGAGACCTTCGAGTGCCAGTTTGCTCGAGCAATAAGCGCCGGCACCAACCACGCCTTGTTCGGCTACTACGGAAGAGGCTAGAATGATACGGCCCCAACGGTTTTCTATCATTTTTGGTAACAGTGTCTGCAGCATCAACGCTGAAGAATGAAGGTTAACATCAAAAACTTTTTTCCACGATGATAGGCTCAAGTTCAAAAAGAGGTCGTCCACGGAAAGCGCCGCCAAATTGATAAAAATAATCTTATTGGCCCTTTGGCGCAGATGATGGGCAAACTTGAGAACCTCTTTAGAAGAACTTAAGTCTAATTTTATTTGCCGCACGCCTTTCGGAAGCGCTCTCAAAGGAGACGAATGATAGGTGGCTATCACCTGGTCCCGTTTTGCAAGATGAGGAAGCAATTCTTTTCCGATGCCACCGGACGCTCCTATGAGTAGAATCATTTTTATCCCCTGTATAAGCCGCGATTATATCATGCTCGAATGACAGTGGCTACCCACGAATAGCCGACGCCGAATCCGACTAAAAGGAGTTTTTGGCCGGTCCGTATTTTTCCATTTTTAAGGAAGCGGGAAAGCGCTATCGGAATGGAAGAGGAGACCGTGTTGCCTATATCCTCCAAGGAAATGAGCATTTTTTCTTTAGGAATGTCAATTTTCTCCCTCAAGGCCTCCAGCATAAACGCATTCGCCTGGTGAAACACAAAATAATCAATGTCTTTTATTTTCATTTTTGAACGCCGTAGTGTCTGGGCCACTGCGGCGGGTACTTCTGAAAGTGCGAAATTTAGGATGCTCGGCCCGTCCATATATAGGTGATTGTCCCGATTAAAGGCGTGCCCTTCCGTTTTTGACGGCCCGTAGCGCAGGCCGCTGGTTTTCACACAGAGATTGTCCGCTCCCGAGCCGTCAGTGCCAAAAATAAAATGGCCAATTTTTTGCGCGTCCGCCTTATCTAAATAGGTCGCCGCGGCACCGTCTCCAAAAAGCGTGCGGTTTACACGGTCATCTTTGTGAATGTACTTTGTGTAGGTATCGGCGGTTACCAGCAGCACGGATCGCGCCTGTCCTGTGGCTAAAAGACCCTTGGCCAGCGAGAGGCCATAAACGAAGCCTGAACAGCCCAGATTAAAATCGAGCGCCCCGATTGTTTTATTTAGACCGAGTTTATGTTGGAGAAGACAAGCATTGGTGGGAATGATAAAATCAGGACTTTGCGTGCAATAAAGAAGGAAATCAACCCTGTCTTTGGAGATCCTATGCTCTCGGAGCAGGGTCCGGCACGCACCCAACGCCAAGTCCATGGCGTACTGATTTTTGGCGCTGACGTGACGCTGCCGGATACCGGTCTTTTCGAATATTCTTTGCATGTTCCAACCGGAGGACTTAAGCTGTGTATTATCTAGCGCAGTTTTGGGCAAATAATAGGAGATTTTCATAACATTCCAATAAGTAATTATTATACCATTTTACGGCTAACAATCTTTATAATATGCCCATGACTCCCAAAAGGATATTATGAGTCCCATTGTTTCGATGAATCCGGATGATCCGGGCCAGGTGAAGGCCGCCGCAGAACTTCATAAATGCCTATTGCCGCACAGCCCCGTGTCTCGCCTCGGCTATTTTTTCATGAAAAAATTCTATTACACGAAACTGGTACGCGCCGGGCTCATTCGCTGCGATCTTTATCGCGAGAACGGCCGGTACGTGGCCTTGAGCGTCTCTACCGGGCACCCTTTTACTTTTATGGAAGAAGGAAAAAAACGTTATTGGACCGATCTTTGTTTTGTTCTCGTTGTCAGTGTCTTGCAGTGGCCCCCGCGTGCTCTTATTTTATGGAGCATGGCCCTCCGCAGCCGTAACAGAAGCCATCAGGAAGATACGGGCAAGATCGCCGAATATCTGACGCTGTGTGTGCTTCCGGAATACGCTTCCGTGAAAGATTCTGAAAGCGGGCTCACCGTCTCGCATGCGATGCTTTCAAAAACGACCGCCTATTTCAAATCCAGGGGCTTTGAGGAGATACATTTGGTTATAGAAAAAGAAAATCGGCTTGCGTTCCGATTTTATGAGAGGTATGGCATCGTTGCAAAAGAAGCGCCGTATATTCCGGGTCACTGTGTTCTCGCAAGCCTTCCGTTGGATGGGCCGTGAGATGACCGTTGAAAAAAAGACGGCGCTCCTGCACATCGATATTGATTCGCCGAAAACACTTTTACGTTTTTGGGGATCAGAGGGGATTCCAACGGATCTTGAATCATTTTATGATCGAGCAATGGATCGTGCGGTCACTTTTTTTGAGAAACGCAAACTACCAGTTACTTTTTTTTGCGTCGGGGAAGAGTTGGTCTCGAGTAGGGCAGCCAGAAAATGGATAAAAGAGGCGTTCCGAAAAGGGCACGAGATTGCCAACCACACGTACACCCATCCGTACGGGCTCACAACGCTGAGCGAAAGCGCTATCCGCGTGGAGATCCAGCGCTGCAGCCAAGCAATCGAGGAGTTGACGGGTCAAAGACCGATGGGATTCCGCGCGCCGTCCTACGACGTGGATGAAAAAGTTATCAATCTTTTGGAAGAAATGGGATATTCATACGACACCTCGGCCGCCTGGAATGTGCTTTTGCCGGCTATCAAGGCGTATCACAAAATTTTTTCAAAAAAAACGGTGACCCGTGAATTTGGAAGCGGTTCGTTTCGTATCCCGAAGGCACCTTATTTTCCGGACGCAAACAACTGGAGAGTTCCTCAGCAGTCACCGAGGAAAATTTTAGAAATTCCGATTACGCGCAGTACGCGCTGGAGCCTGCCATTCTATAACAATTTTCATTTATCCGCCGGCCCGATATACCGCAATTGTTCGTTTTCATGGATGGGGCACGGGCAAATTGTTTATCTCATGCACCTCATCGAGTTCGTGGACATGACGGACGGTTTACCGGACCGGCTGGCTGTGCATCCCAACGTGAAGAAGCCGTGGCGTTCGAAATGTGATTTCTTGGGGGAGACGTTGGACAGAATCATGGAAAAATATGAACCGGTCAAAACGTTGGATTACGTACGGCACTATCATGAGGCCTAAGGTCATCTTTGTTGCCGGCGCACGGCCCAATTTTATAAAAGTCGCGCCGCTTCTCGAGGTATTCAGGGAGAAACGCTTTTTTAACCCCGTGTTGGTTCATACGGGCCAGCATTATGATTTTAAAATGTCCTCAATTTTTTTTAAGGACTTAGCGATTCCCAAGCCTGACATTTATCTCAATGTCGGTTCCGGCAGCCATGCCGTGCAAACTGCCAAAATATTAAGAACCTTCGAGCCGGTGTTATTGAAAGAAAAACCAGCGCTTGTGGTCGTGGTGGGTGATGTCAATTCAACGCTGGCCTGTTCCCTAGCGGCTTCCAAAAGGCATATTCCGGTCGCACACGTGGAAGCCGGACTTCGCAGTTTTGATCGTAGTATGCCCGAGGAAATTAACCGTATTGCGACGGACCGGATCTCGGACTTTCTGTTCGTCACGGAAAGAAGCGGTATTGAAAATTTAAAAAAAGAGGGGGTGTCTCATCATAAGATTTTTTTTGTCGGAAATGTGATGATCGATACGCTTCGGGCGAGTCTTCCAGCTATTGCCCGATCCAACGTTCTTAAAAAATACAAACTTACCAAACAATCGTATGCGGTGGTCACACTTCACCGTCCTTCCAACGTGGATTCGGAAGGGTCGCTTCAAAACATAGTCCGCGTTTTGCGGCAGATAGGTTCACAAACCCGACTGGTGTTTCCGGTGCACCCAAGGACGGCCTCACAGATCAGACGTTTCGGGCTTGAGACGATATTTAAGCAAATACCGGGTCTTGTGCGGACCGAGCCGGCGGGTTATATCGATTTTATACGGCTGGTACGGGATTCGTCATTTGTTTTGACGGACTCAGGAGGCATCCAGGAAGAAGCGTCTGTGCTGCACGTGCCGTGTCTTACGATCCGAGAAAATACGGAAAGACCCTGTACGGTTAATCAGGGCACCAACGCGCTGGTCGGACTCAATCAAAAGCAGATTTTCTCCGCGGTCCGCAAAATTATGAATGGATCATGGAGAAAGGGGATTGTTCCGCATCTTTGGGATGGCCGCTCGGCCTCAAGAATACATACTGTTTTGAAGACGAGACGATTGTGTTATAATTCTACGCTATGAGAATACTCGTTACTGGGGGTGCCGGCGCGATCGGCGGCAGTCTCGTTGCGCGTCTTGTGAATGAACCGGATGTTGAACGCGTCGTCGTTTTGGATGACCTGTCGTCCGGTTACCTTGAAAACCTTCCAAAAAGCGGCCGCATGACGTTCGTCCAGGACAGCATCACGAAGGACGACGTCCTAACCAGTCTTTTCAGTCAACATCAGTTTGATGTGCTTGTGCATTTTGCAGCAAATTTTGCCAATCAAAGCTCGGTTGAAAACCCCCGAAAAGATCTTGAAGTCAACGGGATGGGTACGCTCAAGCTTTTTGAATTTGCGGTTAAATATAAACTTCGTCGTGTTGTTTACAGCTCCTCATCCTGCGTGTACGGCCACCGGGACGGACTTTTGCACGAACGTGATCGCGAATTCACAACCGAAACGCCGTACGCCGCAACGAAACTTTTAGGCGAACACTACGCGCATTTTTTTAATATCTTTCACGATTTAGACATCGTAACGCTGCGTTTTTTCAATGTTTACGGTCCCGGCGAAAAGCCCGGTCCCTACCGAAACGTTATCCCAAATTTTTTTAATCTGGCACTTCAACGCAAACCGCTTCCGATTACCGGCGATGGCAGCGAAACGCGCGATTTCAGTTTCGTGTCTGATGCCGTTGCCGGTACGATTTCCGCTATACGTACAAAAGCTATCGGAGGCATGGTTTTTAATTTGGGTTCAGGACGGGAAACGCAGATACTCAATATTGCCAATGAAATCAACCATTTGACAAATAATCCGGCCGGCATTGTTTTTATACCGCGGCGTAAATGGGATGGTATTCTCAGGCGTCTTGCGTCGATTGATAAGGCAAAAAAGCACTTAAATTACCATCCGCATGTGTTTCTAGAAGAAGGTTTGAAAATAACCCACGAATGGTTTCAGTCGCAAAGCCTCGTGAAAGTAAACGCCTAGCAAGATGATTTTCTTTGTTGTTCCGGCTTACAACGAAGAGCTGAATATTAGCCGACTTATCAAAGAAACCGATTCATTTTTAAAAAAAATTAAAACGGAATACCATCTCATCATCATCGATGACGGAAGTCGGGATAAAACGTCGGATATCGTCCGAAAATTTTCTGATAGTCTTCCTGTGACGCTTATCGGTTATCAGCCCAATCAAGGAGTGCAAGAGGCTTTTCGCAGAGGTTTTCAAATGGCGCTTGTCGCCTCAAAAAATGCCGATGTCATTGTCACGATGGAAGCTGATGGCACGGCAGATTGGGAGATACTGCCTATTTTTTTAAAGAAAATTGATGAAGGCTACGATGTGGTCGTTGCGTCTTATTACGCAAAAGGAGGAAGAGTGGATGGGACGGTTTGGCATCGCAAGGTCTTAAGCCGTGCCGGCAATCTCTTTACGCGTGTTTTTCTACCGATAAAAGGCGTGAACACTTACAGCTCATTTTACCGCATTTATAAACCCGCTGCACTCCGGGCCGTTCTTGAGAGTTATGGCGATTTCTATACGGAAAAAGGGTTTTCGTGCGTGGTTGAACTCTTGTATCGTTTGCACCGCATGGGATTTCGAATAGCGGAGGTTCCGATGGTGCTCCAGGGCGCTCGCCGCGTGGGTAAAAGCAAAATGAAAGTCATACAAACTATCTCGGGGTATTTAAGAATTGGTGCACGCGCAAGATTCAAAAAAAACTAATCGGACGATTTTACTTATACTCACGGCGCTGGCTGCCGTGGGCCTTCGCGTCTGGAACCTCAACCTGCCTTTTGTCGAGCCCTACAATAGTATTGCCCGCCAGTCTATCGTGGCGAGCGTAGCCTGAAATTTTTATGAGAACGGTTTTAATTTTTCTTATCCGGGGACCAATGAGAACGGCCGTGGACCATACCTTTACAATGCCGACATGCCTTTTTATTCTTATGCC
>JAHFFI010000046.1 GCA_023248025.1 Candidatus Omnitrophota bacterium | reverse complement strand
AGTTTGGGATTGGGGATGCCGTACATGAGAAGGCCGCCGATGCGGTCGGCGCGCTCAAACACGGTCACGGTATGCCCTGCTCTGTTAAGCTGAGCGGCGGCCGCAAGACCCGCGGGGCCGGAGCCCACTACGGCTATCTTTTTGCCGGTGCGAACCGCGGGGCTCTGAGGCGTGACCCAGCCTTCATCAAAACCTTTGTCGATAATTGCGCATTCAATGCTTTTGATCGTGACAGCCGGCGTATTGATGCCTAACACGCAGGATCCTTCGCAGGGCGCCGGACAGACGCGGCCGGTGAATTCGGGGAAATTATTAGTCTTATGCAGCCTATCCAGCGCCTCGCGCCAAAGCCCTTTGTAAACCAGGTCATTCCATTCTGGAATAAGATTATTGACGGGGCAGCCGGAGGCCATGCCGGCCAAAAGCGTGCCATTGTGGCAGAACGGAATGCCGCAGTCCATGCAGCGGGCGCCCTGCTCCTGCAATTTTTTTTCCGGCATGTGGATATGAAATTCGTCCCAGTCTTTGATGCGCTCCAGGGGCGAGCGATCTTGGGGAAGTTCGCGGGGTATTTCTTTAAAACCTGTCGGCTTGCCCATTTTAGTTGCCGCCGACGCGCGACAAGTCACGCGAGTTTTCTTCGAACGCCGCCATGATGGCCTGTTCGCCGCTCAAGCCTGAACTTTTGATGCGCTCCAGCGACTGAAGCACGCGCTTGTAATCTTTCGGGATGACTTTTACGAATTGGGGCGTCATGTCCGCCCACAGACCAAGAACTTGTTTGGCGCGCTGACTTCCGGTGTACTGAGCATGACGCTCAATCATTCCCTTCACAAAATCAATCTCTTCTTTTTTCTCGAGTTTTTCGAGCTCAACCATTTGTTTATTGCAATGACCGGGGAATGTTCCCGCGGGATCGAGTATATACGCAATTCCGCCGGACATGCCCGCCGCAAAATTACGGCCGGTACCGCCGAGCACGACGACATGGCCGCCGGTCATGTATTCACAGCCGTGATCGCCGACGGATTCCACAACGGTGTTCACACCGCTGTTTCGCACGCAGAAACGTTCGCCGGCCATTCCATAAATATAGGCTTCACCGGCCGTAGCGCCGTAAAGCGCCACGTTGCCGATAATAATGTTCTCTTCCGGCTTAAATGTGGATTTCTTATTCGGGTAAACGATGATCCTGCCGCCGGATAGCCCTTTGCCGACATAATCGTTCGCGTCGCCCTCAAGCTCAAGGGTGATGCCACGCGGCACGAATGCGCCGAGGCTTTGCCCGGCGGAACCCGTGAATTTCAAATGAATGGTGTCATCGGGAAGTCCCGCAGGTCCGTGGCGGCGCGTGAGCTCACTGCCTAATATCGTTCCGACCACACGGTTGACGTTCCGGATGGGAAGATCCACGCGCACGGACTTCTTGTCTTTTAGCGCGGGTTCGCAAAGTTTTAAGAGCGTGGTCATGTCGAGCGACTTTTCGATGCCGTGGTCTTGTTTTATTTGGCAATAACGCCCCACTCCGGCGGGCATTTCAGGCTGATGAAGTATTTTTGAAAGGTCGAGCCCTTTGGCTTTCCAGTGCTGGATAGCCTTATTCGAATTCAATCGGTCCACGCGACCTATCATTTCATTCACGGTGTGGAAACCTAATTTGGCCATGAGCTCGCGCACCTCTTCGGCGATAAACGTCATAAAATTAACGACATGAGCCGGATCTCCGGTAAATTTTTTGCGAAGTTCAGGATCCTGCGTCGCGACACCCACGGGGCAGGTATTCAAATGACACACGCGCATCATGATGCACCCCAGCGCCACGAGCGGCGACGTAGAAAATCCAAATTCCTCAGCTCCGAGAAGTGTGGCGATTACCACATCGCGGCCGGTTTTCAATTGACCGTCCGTTTCCACAGCAATGCGACTCCTCAAATTGTTCAGCACCAGCGTCTGATGCGTTTCAGCCAAACCCAATTCCCAGGGAGCACCCGCGTGCTTGATGCTGGAAAGCGGCGAGGCACCGGTCCCGCCGTCGTAGCCGCTGATCAAGACCACATCGGCATGAGCTTTTGCACCGCCCGCGGCGATCGTACCCACGCCGACTTCCGAAACAAGTTTTACGCTGATACGCGCATGATGGTTCGCATTTTTTAAATCATGAATGAGCTCCGCTAAATCTTCGATGGAATAAATATCATGATGCGGCGGCGGTGAAATCAGTCCCACGCCCGGGGTGGAATTACGCACTTTTGCTATCCACGGATAAACTTTCGTGCCCGGCAGCTGACCCCCCTCACCGGGTTTGGCGCCCTGCGCCATTTTTATCTGCAGTTCTTTTGCCATCACAAGATAATGACTGGTCACGCCAAAACGGCCAGAGGCCACTTGTTTGATGGCACTGTTTCTCGTATCGCCGTTGGCGTCCGGCGTGTAACGCTGAGGATCCTCGCCGCCTTCGCCGGTGTTGGATTTTCCTCCTATGCGGTTCATCGCGATGGCGAGGCTCTCATGCGCTTCTTTCGAAATGGAGCCGTAGGACATAGCGCCGGTCTTGAAACGCTTCACAATGGTCTCGACAGATTCAACCTCTTCAATGGGAATGGGTTTTTCGGCGAATTTAAAATCCAAAAGACCGCGCAATGTGGCGTAATGCTCCGACTGGTTATTCACGGCTTCGGAATATTCTTTAAACACTTTAAAATTTTTAGTTCGCGTGGAAAGCTGCAGTTTGTGTATAGTTTCCGGGTTGAAAAGATGGTACTCGCCGTCTTTTCTCCACTGGTACTGTCCACCCACCTCTAAGGCATTGCCATTGACCTGGCGATCGGGAAATGCGTGGCGGTGCCGCTGTTCTACTTCTGAAGCAAGCGTATCGAGGCCAACGCCGCCGACTCTCGATGCGGTCCAGGTGAAGAATTTATTCACCACATCGTCATTCAAACCAATGGCTTCAAATATCTGAGCACCACGGTAGCTCTGAATGGTCGAGATGCCCATCTTGGACATTGTTTTTACGACGCCCTTCGCAACGGCTTTCGCATAATTTTTTACAGCCGTTTTGTGGTCAATATTTTTCAAGATCCCCTGACGTATCATGTCATCGAGGGTCTCAAATGCAAGGTACGGATTGATGACGCCGACGCCGTAGCCGATAAGAAGCGCGAAATGATGGATCTCGCGCGGTTCACCGGATTCGAGCACGAGACCTACTTTCGTGCGCGTGCCTTCGCGTATCAGGTGATGATGGAGGCCTGACACGGCCAGAAGCGCCGGAATCGCCGCGTTGTCGTGGTTGATACCTCGATCGGAAATAATGAGTAGGTTAACGCCGTCGTTAATAGCCTTGCTCGCTTTTTTGTAAAGCTCTTCGAGGGCCGCATCCAGCGCTTTGCCGCCGCCCGAGACACGGTACAAAATCGGAAGCGTGACGGACTTGAACTGATCGTGATCCACGTGACGAAGTTTTTCAAATTCCTCGTTTGTGAGTATCGGACTTTTTAATTTTATCTGCCGGCAGCTTTCGGGCTCGGGCTTGAGTAGATTGCGCTCCGGTCCTATCGTGGTCTCCGTCGACGTGATGATCTCCTCACGAATGCAATCGATGGGAGGGTTAGTCACTTGCGCAAAAAGCTGTTTGAAATAATTATAAAGAAGCTGCGGTTTGTTCGACAAAACCGCAATCGGCGTGTCTGTGCCCATGGAGCCCACGGGCTCAACGCCGTCCTGCCCCATCGGCGCCATAATAATGCGCAGGTCTTCGAAAGTATAACCGAACGCCTGTTGGCGCAAAAGCACGGTGCTGTGGTCGGGCTCATGCACATGCGGAGCCTCGGGAAGTTTTTCTAACGAAACGAGATTTTCATTCAGCCATTTGCGATAGGGGTGTTCCGCGGCTATTTTATTTTTGATTTCGTCATCGGCAATAATACGCCCTTCTTCCGTATCAATAAGGAACATGCGGCCGGGCTGGAGGCGGCCTTTCAAAAGTACATTCTCAGGCGCCACCTCGAGAACACCGACTTCAGACGCCATGATAACGAGGTCATCTTTGGTGACGTAATAACGCGAAGGCCTTAAACCGTTGCGGTCGAGCGTGGCCCCAATGAGGACGCCGTCCGTAAACGCGATCGAAGCCGGTCCGTCCCACGGCTCCATGAGACAGCTATGGAACTCATAAAATGCTTTTTTCTCGTCGCTCATGCTTTCATGATTGGACCAGGGCTCCGGAATCATCATCATCATGGCGTGCGGCAGCGAACGTCCCGAGAGCACCAAAAACTCCAGGCAGTTGTCGAACATCGCCGAGTCGCTGCCGTCTTCACAGATTACGGGAAGCGTTTTCTTAATGTCACTGCCGAAAAGTAGCGACTCGCACATGGCTTGACGGGCATGCATCCAGTTGACGTTGCCGCGAAGGGTGTTGATTTCGCCATTGTGCGCGACATAACGGTACGGATGCGCGCGGTCCCAGCTGGGGAATGTGTTGGTGCTGAAACGCGAATGCACCAGCGCCAAAGCCGTTTCCATGGTCGGGTCCAAAAGCTCAGGGTAAAAAGATTCAACCTGCTCACACATGAGCATGCCTTTGTAAATGAGAGTCTTGTAAGAAAGGCTTGTGACGTAAAAATTATTTCCGCCCGGGATATTCCCATAGCGGATGGCATTTTCGAGACGACGGCGAATGATGTAGAGTTTTCTTTCAAATGCAAGATCGTCTTTGATCTTAGCGTCGCGAGCGATGAAAACCTGCCGAACAAAAGGTTCGGAATCTTTGGCGGTGGGCCCAAGCAATTTGTCGTTGGTGGGCACGTTGCGCCAGCCCAAAAGGGTCAAACCCTCTTCCTTTATGATACGTTCCACAAGCTTTTCGCAATGGGCGCGCTGGGCTTCGTTCTTTGGGAAATACACCATGCCTACGCCGTATGCTTTGGGCTGTGGAAGCATGATGCCCTCTTTAGCACAGGCATTTTTCAAAAAAACCTGAGGAAGTTGGATTAGAATGCCCGCGCCATCGCCGGTATTTGCTTCTGCGCCGCAAGCGCCGCGATGGTCGAGATTCAAAAGCACTTTAAGTGCTTGGCGGATAATCTGATGGGACTTTTTGCCTTTAATGTGGGCAACAAAACCCACACCGCAGCTATCCTTTTCAAAGGCGGGATCGTAAAGCCCTTGTTTTAAAGGTGTCCCTGAAGAAGTTTGTCGCATAACGCTTCAGTATACCAATAATGAGCTTAGAATTTCAACGAGTTACGGAGAGAATGATCTTGCCTGTGTTTAGGCGGGCTTCCATGCGTTCGTGGGCGAGACGGGCGTCTGATAAAGGGAGCACCTTATCAACAACGGGCTTGAGTACTCCTTTTTCGAATAGTTCAAGGGCGGCCTTGAGCTCTTTTTGACTTCCCATATAAGAACCTAAAATAGAAAGCTGTTTTGAAAAAAGAAAGCGTATTTCGACCTCGGCTTTCGGGCCGGACGTCGCGCCGCAGGTCACCATGCGGCCACCGCGCGCGAGACACATGAGGTTCTTTTGCCAGGTTTCGGGGCCAATATGCTCAAAAACGACATCCACCCCCTGACCACCTGTCATTTTTTTTATTTCTTCGGCGAAATTCTTTTCACGGTAGAAAATAACTTCATCCGCGCCCAGCATTTTTGCGGTTTTCGCTTTTTCCGGACTACCTACGGTGGTAAACACTTTTGCGCCCAGTGATTTGGCAAGTTGGATCGCGATACTTCCTACGCCTGAACCCGCCGCATGCACCAATACCGTTTCACCCGCGCGTACATTCGCGCGTGTCACGAGCATGTGATAGGCGGTGACGCCCACCAGCGAAACTCCCGCCCATTCCTCAAATGAATAACGGTCCGAGACCGGGACTACAAATTGTGGGTGCACGGAAACTTTTTCACAGTACGTGCCTTGGGTCTGCAAACCCATTACTTTAAATTCCGGAGAATAACTGTCTCGGCCTTCTAAAAATTCCGGATGATGCGGCAGAAGCTGACCCGGAGAAATGACAACGCGCATTCCTTTTTTAAGATATTTGGCGGGGCCAGGGTCTAAAACAATTCCCGATGCGTCCGAACCGGGGATGTGCGGTAGCGGAATGGGGACACCGGGCATGCCCTTCCTCACCCAGATATCCAGATGATTTAAAGCGGCCGCTTTAACCTCTACGAGGACTTCGGTTGAAGACAGCGCAGGCTCATGAAAATCGCCGTATTGAAGAACTTCTGACCCGCCGTGCTTTTCAAAAAAAACAGCTTTCAACGGGAATAATGCTTGGCAAGCTCGACAAACCAGCGCACACCGATACCGGTAGCGCCTATCGGCGAAAGAGGCTTGGCGCTCCCCTCATTCCACGCGGTGCCGGCAATATCCAGATGAGCCCAAGAAGCTGTGTGGCTGGCGAATTCTTTGAGGAACATACCCGCTGTGATCGTTCCGGCATATTTTTTGGAAATATTTTGAATATCTCCATAGGTTGCCTTGATGAGATTAAAATATTCATCCCACAGCGGCAGCTCCCACAGTCTCTCGCCCGTTTTATCACCAATATCCTTGAGACGCTGTGTCAGTGCCGGATCCGTGCTCATGAGGCCCGCGCAAAGATCTCCAAACGTCGCGGAACAAGCGCCGGTCAAGGTGGCAATGTCGATCAGGACCTTCGGTTTGAAATTTTTTGCATACGCCAATGCGTCCGCCAAAACAAGTCTTCCTTCCGCGTCCGTATTGAGAACTTCCGCGGTCTTGCCGTTATAAAAGGTAACAATGTCACCCGGCCGCTGAGCATTGCCGTCGGGCATATTCTCGCATACCGGTGTGATACCGATAACTTTTACGTTGAGCTTTAGGTTTGCGATGGCTTTCATCGCGCCGATAACGGCCGCTGCGCCGCACATGTCAAATTTCATCTTGTCCATGTCCCCCGCAGGCTTGATAGAAATGCCACCCGTATCGAATGTGATGCCCTTTCCGACAAAAACGATGGGATCTTTTGCGGCAGATTTTGGAACCCTGTTTTGGAGAATAATAAACCGCGGTTCGTGCGCGCTGCCTCGATTAACTCCTAAAACGCCACCCATTTTAAGGCGCGTAATCTCGGCCAAACCCAAAGCCTTGCAGTCGAGATTGTTTTTAGCGGCCATTTTCTTTACTTCTGCGGCCAAATACGGCGGGTTCATAACATTCGGCGGCTCGTTCGCCAAGTCTCGCATGAAATAAATGGCGTCTGTAACGATCTGAGCTTCGGCCATTCTTTTGGAAACGGATGGCGCGTTGTCTCCTGAATGAAGCGTCAGCACTTCTAAGGCAAAGACACCTGAAGTTTTTTTGGATTTATACTTGTCAAAACGGTACTGAGACAAACGTGCGCCTTCCACCGCGGCACCCGCGACTTCGGATACTGGAAAAACACGGCCGAAGCCGTCCAGGTTCAACGCAACGTTTTTTTCCTGCAGCGTTTTAGCCTGAGAAAGAAGACGCGCCGCCGCGAGCCTCACTTTTTGAAGTGTAAATTTTTCCCGCTTCCCGAGTCCTATTAGGAGAAAGGTCTGTCCGGATAACGATACCAGCAGGCTTTCACCGTCTTTGGCCAAAAATTTCTTGGACAAAAGTGCTTTTTTTACCGGGGCCGGCAATGCGTCCTTTGCATCTTCAAACGAAACAATACCCGAAAGACCTCGAGTCTTTTTGGGGCGGCCTTTAGAAAAAATTATCTTCATGGTTTAACTTCTGCGGGCATGGACCCGAGCTCCAAACGCACTTTGAGCGACCCATTCTTGGCGCTGGGCATCGCTCCGACGAGTTCGAGTGCCTTCTCGCGTGAAATCGTGCCCTGAAAATCAAGTTTAATGGAAAATTCGTGCGAGATCTTGACGCCTTGCTTGCGCAGGCGAACAAGCAGCTCTCCAAATTCCTTGGAACCCTCGAGCGCTTCACCTTTCAGAAGAAATTCGACACCCTTGATTCGGTGCGTGGGTTTGAGAACTTCGGAAATACTTTGTTTGATCTGTGTGCCGGAACTGAAACTTTCGCTTTCAATATGTTCGGCCATGAGACTCCTTTGTTATGAAATAATTATAACAGAAGAAAAAAGGCACACAATAAAAAATAACCTTCAGATAGTGTCGCCCGCTCTCAAAGAATACCCATTGCCAGGTCCCGGACCCCGGAAGTGTTTCATTCGGATCTATTAATCCAGGTAACCGACGGGTCCTGTCAAAGGGAATGCTCTATTTGTCCTCGCCGTCTATTAGCGGCTCCGGGCAAATAGAGCATTCCCTTCGCCACCCGTCGGGTTCTCTTAGGTCTTAAATAGAACACACATTAGCGAATGGTTCAGGACCCCGGAAGTGGTCCTTGGGGGCGCGTTTGTCGTTTGCGAGCCATGGAAACCTACTTTCACACACGAGCAAACGACAATCGAGCGACAGATTTCCTCGGAGGGGAAATCCGAGCGTCGACCCCAAGGACCACTTCCGGGGTCCGGGACCTAGGCATAGGTTGTGCTATTAGCAACTAGAGTGCTTGAGTTATATAAGCATTATCCGGCGGGTGTCGAAGGGGAAGGCCTATTTGCCCGGAGCCGCTAATAGACGGCGAGTCCGCCAGAGGACGGATCCGTCCACAAATCGCTCGTGCGATTTGATGGCGGAGACAAATAGGCCTTTCCCTTCGACAGGACCCGCCGGTTAGGTTTGAAGTGACATTAACTGCGTATCGATTCTTCCATAAGGAGCGGAGTCATCTCCGCTTCCTCACTGTATCCGAGCCCTTTAAGAAAATCTTTTAGGACTTCTTTTTCGACTTGTGTGCAGCGTTCATGTTCCATTGAGGAACACGGGATCTGTCCTCCGGCAATCATTCCGTGTCCACCCGCCGTTCCTTTTTTACCCAGTATTCGGCGGAGGAAACTGCCTGCGTTGCCTTTGGTATTGGTGGTACGAATGGACACGATGATCTTATTTCCGTAGCGCCCGAAACAAATAGCCCAGCTCATACGCTCACATTTCAGCATGAAATCCGCGATGAACGCGACATAATCAGGATTCTCTATCTCACCCAGTAGCGTCCCAATGGCATTTTTATACACAAAACTATGATGCATGGCGCGGTTCAAGGTCACAAAATAATCGCGCGGCAAACGCGGATGTTCGATCATAGCCAACTGCTTCTTATTACTCTTCGGAAAGAGCGCAAGATATGCCTGAATGTCCTTTTCGCGCGCTTCCCGGCCCAGATCCTGAGTTTCCGAGCTGATGCCGTATGAAAGAGCGGTCGCGAGGTGAGAAGGGATTTCAAGTCCGCTTTCGATGAGGTATTCCGTCAATATTGTCGCAGTAGCACCGTAGTCGGTGCGGATGTCGATAAAGTCTGCCTTCGTAGTCTTCCTCAACGCATGATGGTCAATAATAATGATTGGTTTTCTATTTTTT
>JAHFFI010000142.1 GCA_023248025.1 Candidatus Omnitrophota bacterium | reverse complement strand
ATTGGCGAAGCTCATGTCCATCACCATCGCGGGGTGACCTTCGGCGGCGCCCAGATTCACCAAGCGGCCTTCAGCTAAAAGATAAACGCGCTTGCCATTTTTGAGCACAAATTCCTGAACGGACGTACGCATCGGTCTGATTTTTTTTGCGAGGGTCTTTAACGCTGCGATATCTATCTCCACATCAAAGTGCCCCGAATTGCAGACGACCGCGCCGTCTTTCATCGACAAAAAATGCTCTTTGCGGATAACGCCGGCATTACCGGTTACCGTAATAAATACGTCACCCAGCTTCGCGGCGTCCTTCATGGGCCTCACATCAAAGCCATCCATCACCGCTTCCAGTGATTTCAGGGGATCGATCTCGGTCACGGTGACTTTTGCACCCAAACCGCGCGCGCGAAGCGCCACGCCGCGCCCGCACCAGCCGTAACCGCAGACAACCACCGTTGAACCCGCAACCAGCATATTGGTTGCGCGTATGATGCCATCCATGGTGGACTGGCCTGTGCCATAACGGTTGTCAAAAAAATGTTTGGTGTTGGCATCATTCACAGCCACGATAGGAAAAAGAAGTTTGCCCTGAGCTTCCAGACTTCTTAGACGGATGACACCCGTCGTCGTTTCCTCAGTGCCCCCTATAATACTCTTTAAATATTTCTTTGGCTCTTTGTGTATAGCCGAAACTATGTCGGCGCCATCGTCCATCGTCAGATGCGGATTAAAATTCAGCGACGCGTAAATATGGTCGTAATAGGTTTTGCGATTTTCTCCGCGAATGGAAAGCGTCTGGATACCAAAATCTTTTACGAGAGATGCGGCGACATCATCCTGAGTGCTCAAAGGATTGGAAGCAACGAGCATAATGTTTGCGCCGCCGGCTTTGAGCGCGATCATGAGATTGGCTGTCTCGCAGGTCACATGCAAACAAGCGGAAAGACGCAGATTTTTGAGGGGTTTTTCATTGGAAAAACGCTTGGTAATACGCTCGAGCACCGGCATCTGATTGCCGGCCCATTCGATGCGCGCTTTGCCTTGCGGTGCCAATTTTGAATCTTTGATGTCGTACTTCATGAGACTGCTTTTCTCAGCGCGGCAACCTTGTCCAGCACTTCCCATGTGAAACCTTCTTCGTTGCGGCCGAAATGCCCGTAAGCCGCCGTCTTTCTATATATCGGACGACGAAGTTTAAGATTACGAATAATGCCGTAAGGAGTCAGGTCAAAATTTTTCTTCACAGCCTTTACGATCTCGCCATCTGCGACGCGGCCGGTGCCGAAAGTATTCACCATGATGGAAACCGGCTCCGCGATGCCGATGGCATACGCCAGCTGAATCTCGCAGCGTGAAGCGATCTTAGCCGCCACAATGTTTTTCGCGATATAACGCGCCATATAGCAGGCCGAGCGGTCCACTTTGGTTGGGTCTTTACCCGAAAACGCCCCGCCCCCGTGAGAGCTCACTCCGCCGTAAGTATCTGCAATGATCTTGCGCCCCGTAAGACCCGTATCCGCCTGCGGGCCGCCCACTTCAAAACGTCCTGTAGGATTAATGTAAATTTTTGTTTTTTTGTCGAGATAGCGAGACGGGATGACCTTCTTTATCACTTCGCTTTTCATGTCGGCCGCAATCGTGGACATTCTCACCTTTTTTTCATGATGGACGCTGATAACGATGGTATCCACGCGTACCGGTTTTCCGTCCTGATACTCCACCGTCACCTGAGATTTGCCATCGGGCCTTAGATAGGGAAGCGCTTTGGATTTTCTCAAGTCCGCCACGCGGCGCGTTAGTTTGTGGGCCAAAGAAATGGGCAGAGGCATGTACTCAGGAGTTTCATTCGTCGCGTAGCCGAACATCATTCCCTGATCTCCCGCTCCACCCGAATCAACGCCCATCGCGATGTCAGGTGACTGGCCTTGGATGGAAGTAACAACGGAGCAGGTGTGACAATCAAAACCATACATCGGACTGTCGTAGCCAATCTGGGCGATCGTTTTGCGCACGATCTTAGGGATGTCGACGTAGCAGTTGGTTGTGATCTCGCCGGCGACAAAAGCAAGGCCCGTCGTCACCAGTGTTTCGCAGGCAACACGGCCTATGGGATCTTTTTCTAGAATAGCGTCCAATATTGAATCGGATATTTGGTCGGCAACTTTATCAGGATGGCCTTCGGTGACACTCTCGGAAGTAAAAAGGTGGTTCCGTGATCTCATACCTCTTCAAACCCTTCCATTTATTTTGGATGAAAAAATCCGGTCCGCTTCCTCAAGGGATTTTAAATCGCCGATATCATACCACATCCCTTTTAAGATAAAGCCAAAAATTTTGACGTGCCCATTGAGCCAGCGGATAAAATGTCCGGGTGCATCTTTGGCCTCGGAAGAATTAAGATATTTGTCGACGAGTGCTATCACGGAAGCCGGAAAATAGTAAACTCCGGTACCGATCAGTGACGTTTTGGGCTTTTGAGGCTTCTCTTCCATGCCCGTGATCTCGCCTGCCTCATTGATCTCTACGACGCCGTATTTTCCCGCAGCCAACGACGGCGCTTTGATGTCAAAAAGACCCGTGCTGGCGGCATCCGCATGCTTTTCTGCGAATGTCATAAAATCGTTCAAATCCATATCAAATAAATTATCACTGGCCAGCATCACAAAACTTTCTTTAATACCGGCCGCTTTCAATGCCAGCCTTAAATCACCGATAGCGCCCAAACGATTGTCATTGGACGTCGTCTTATCATTCACGATACGCACCGGGAGACTTGATTTCCGCTTGGCCTTCCAGTCTTCGAGCTGCTTATAGAACCGATCGTTCGTAACAATAATGATCCCATCGATGTGTTTAGAACCTTTGATTTTTTCACAAATGATATCGATCATGGGTACGCCGCCCACATTTAAAAGACATTTTGGGGTGTTGACGGTCAACGGATAAAGCC
>JAHFFI010000141.1 GCA_023248025.1 Candidatus Omnitrophota bacterium | reverse complement strand
GCCCTGGTCACGGGCGGCGCCAAGCGTGTCGGACGGTCTATCGCCCTAGAACTGGCTAAAAAAGGCGCTCATATTCTATTGCACTACCGCCAGTCCGAAAAGGAAGCCCGAGACACTGCCACAGAGATCCAGGCTCTGGGCGTTTCCTGCTCCCCCGTGCAGGCCGACTTGTCGAAAGCGAGTGATATACTCAAAATGGTCTCAAGCATCGATAAAACTTCAAAAACAGTCGATATCCTGGTGAATTCTGCATCTCTTTATTATAAAACACCCATTGAGACGGTTTCCGAGATGGATTGGGACAAATTTTTAGATGCGAATTTGAAAGGCCCAGCGCTCCTCGCAACGGAGATAGGAAAACGCATGATGAAAAAGAATGGCGGCAAGATCGTGAATATCGCAGATTGGAGCGGATTCAGACCCTACAAGGATTTTTCGGCTTATTGCAGTTCCAAAGGGGGCCTCATCACATTGACCAAAGCACTTGCCCGAGACATGGCCCCAAAAGTGCATGTGAACGCCGTGGCCCCGGGACCGGTGCTCATGCCGCCGGATATGTCCGAGCAGGAAAAAGAAGCTATCGCGAAAACGACAGCGCTGGGCCGATGGGGAAAGCCGGAAGACATCGCTAATGCCGTTATTTTTCTGGTGGAAAATGATTTCGTGAATGGAATTGTGCTTGTAGTTGATGGAGGGCGCTCCATTGTATAAAACCAGCGACGGGTCCTGTCGAAGGACACCTTTCTCGTCACCGCTCGATTTTCCCCGCCGAGGAAAATCTTCGCTCCATGCTCCTCCTCGCGGTGTACAAAACAGTGTTCCATGGCACTCGTCGTCGCAAGGCGCCTCGAAAGGTGTCCTTCACCACCCGTCGCAAGCTTTATAACAACATGATACAATCTTCCATCAACAACGAGGTTATGTGATGTATAAAGTTTCAAAAGAAATACATTTTTGCTATGGTCACCGCCTTTTAAATTACGATGGAAAATGTGCGCACCCGCACGGGCACAACGGCAAAATCGTCATTGAGCTTGAGGCGGCGAAATTGGACGGGCGCGGCATGGTGGTCGACTTCGGGGACGTGAAAGACATCGTCCAAAAGTGGGTGGACGAACAACTGGACCACAAAATGATATTGAAGAAAGAAGACTCTCTTGTCGGGGTCTTAAAGGGAATGAAAGAACCTTATTTCTTGATGGACGAAAATCCCACCGCCGAAAATCTGGCGAAACTCATTTATCAATTCGCCAAATCCAAAAAGCTTCCCGTAAAATCCGTCACTTTCTGGGAAACCGTCAGCTCCTCCGCCACTTACTCCGAATAATGAAATGCGAGCCGTCCATTATTTCGGTTGCTTCAATATAATTTTATTTAATTTATTCTCCGAAACCCATAGATTGCCAAAGTTATAAGCTTCATATGGATCTTTTTGGGTATGCTTAAAATAAGTTCTTAGATTATCAAGGCACCCTTGGCAAATATCTCTAAAAATAGTCAAGGGAAACACCAACTCCCAATTATTTTGCATTTCATGATCCATGCAACTGTGGTAATAGGGAGTTGTGGGATCTTGGCTCATTTCAATAGGGTGGCCTGGTTCTCTAAACTCGTGAATCATTAAATGTCTATAACTATAGAATAAATCTGCATACCTAAATTTTTCAAAAAGTTCTTTATATTTTATATTTTTAGATACTAAAATATCATTAATGAAGGGATCGATTTCTGCGTGATAGATTGTTCCGGAAGCCATTTTATTTAGATTTAATCTAACATAGGAAAGAAGCTCACTTGAATAATCAGGATTTCGTTCCAAAAAAATTCCCAACTGAACAAGACTAACTCTATCTTTATCCCTCCAACCCGAATATTCGTCAATTAAATATAAAATCCTATCGTTGCCTTTTTTTGGATATCTAGATTTACCCAAGCAATCGAGCAGAGATGCAAATAATAGTTTTTTATGTAGTGTAGGCTGTGAAGATATGTTGATCTTGGTAATTTCATCGCAAAAATAATAAAAAAACCTATCTACCATTGAATCTTCAGTTGTCATATAAATCCTTTTAAGAAACTCCACAGCAGGGGGAAAAGGATACGCAAGGAAAAGGGGGACTCTCCCCCTTTTCCTTGCGGTATAGCTTCATTCCACGCCGAAGGGGGTGACAGCGCGCCGTTCCCACAATATGCGCGCGCAGGCTTGCCGAGCACGCATATAGTTTTTTAGGCGCGGCGTCATAAGGGGGAAACGGGACGTTTCCCCCTATGAGATCAGCCGCCATAATGCCAGGGGGTATCTCCCATTACCAATGGCGGCTGATCGCTGCGTAGTTCCGCATTCACGACCTCACCGATGACGATGGAGTGGTCCCCCGCCTCGTGAATATGGATAACCTCGCATTCGATGTAAGAAAGCGCCTTGTCCAAGACAGGAGCTCCTGTTTTCTGGATACGATAGGTCAGGTCCCCGAAACGGTCGCCGGAGGCAGGGGTAGCTTTAAAGAATTGCTCGAGGACCTTTTTATCGTCCTTGGACATCCAGTTGACGCTGAATACCTTGCCGTGACGGATCATGTCCAGCGAATGCGTGCCGTGCCGCACGCCCAGCATCACGCGCGGGGGCTTCATGGAACATTGGGAGAACCAACTCCCCGTGAACGCGTGGTGCGACGCGCCGTCCTTCACGCCGATGACGTAAAGACCGTACGGGATCTGTCTTAGGATATTTTTTTTGGCTGTCTCATCCATTGGGCCGCCAGGAACAGGGCGAAGAAAGTGAACGTATAAAATAGGTCGCCGGCGAGCGTATTACGGAAAAAAGGCAGCGCCATCGTGAAACACTGCACGAAGCCCTGCCAGTCTCTGGAGTACATGTTCTGGAACAAAAAGACACCCAGGTTCGTGATGATAAAAAAGAAGATCGAGCCGGACAGGGCCGCTCCCAGGACCTTCAAGGGACCGGCGTTA
>JAHFFI010000045.1 GCA_023248025.1 Candidatus Omnitrophota bacterium | reverse complement strand
AGGGAATGCTCTATTTGCCCGGAGCCGCTAATAGACGGCGAGTCCGCCAGAGGACGGATCCGTCCACAAATCGCTCGTGCGATTTGATGGCGGAGACAAATAGACCTCGCCCTTTGACAGGACCCGTCGGTTACTTGGATTGATGGATACAAGGAGAGACTTAGGTGAATTGTTCGAAGTGGATTTTTTCTTTGGGGATGTTCATTTCGAGCAGTGCTTGTTTCAGCTGCTGGCACATGGGAACGAGACCGCAGCCGTAGAAGTCGAGTCCTGATATTTTACCTGCGAAAGTCTTTTTTACGAGGTCCTGCACATAGGCGGTTTCGCCTTTCCAGTTTTTCCCCCGGCTTACCGTCGGCACGAAATGAAAATTCTTGTGCTTTTTCTCAAGTTCCCGCCATTCATTCTCGTACAGGACGTCTGTTTCGTAACGGTTGCCGAAGAAAAGCCAGATCTCTTTTGTGCAACCCTGCTCATACAGTTTCTCGATCATGCCACGCAGAGGCGCTACTCCGGTTCCTGTGCCCACAAGCACGATATTTTCTTCCCAGGGTTCACGCACCGTAAAGAATCCGTAGGGCAGGGACGTGTGTATCGCGTCTCCCTCTTTTAAGCCAAAGAACCAATTGGAGACATAACCGCCGTCGACGCGTTTGATACAAAGCTCGATTTTATTTTTAAGAGAGGGGGAGGAGGCTATTGAATAAGGTTTTTTGTGGGGTTTTGCGTCCTTTTCCAAATGAACCATCATGAATTGGCCCGCGATAAAACGCGTATCCGCATCGGAGGCGTAATCCAGCACGAAGTGTTTCACGGACTCGCTCAACGAAATTATCTTGGTAACCGTAGCGTCATAAAATCTAGGTTTTTCAGCCATAAACTTTCCCCTTCATAGCGATGATTATACCTATTTTAAGAAGCCCGTAAATATTTTTTTGTCTAACCTGTCCCTTTTTACTCTTTTGGGACCAGGTTGGATTTGGTTAATAGAATAAGTATGTACTATGTTATAATATAATAAAATTGATAATTTATAGTAGCTATTGAATAGTTTTGATTATGTGGTATAATTCAACTAATGGGAGATTAAAATGAGACTCATAAAAGGCTTCGTTTCGGTGGTGGTGATGCTTGGATTTGCGGTCAGTGCCTATGCTGGATGCCATGAAGCTACAAGATCATCTTATCCTGGTTGCTCGTCTAATGAGGAGCTGATTCACGTCACAGTCGCCCAATATCAGACAGCAATTTGCTGCCCCAAATCGGCTCTTGCGTTAAATAAAGATTTTTTTTCTTAAACCTCGTAATTAAGGTTGGGTGAGAGCCAGCGCTCAATTTCCTGCAAAGACATCCCTTTTCGCTTGGCATAATCCTCGATCTGGTCACGTTCTAATTTTCCCACCGTAAAATATCGTGATTCTGGATGCGCAAAATAAAGTCCACTCACGGCTGCACCCGGATACATGGCGCAGGATTCTGTGAGCCGCACACCGGCATTTTTTTCGGCATTCAATAATTTAAATAAAATCTGTTTTTCCGTGTGGTCGGGGCAGGCAGGGTATCCGGCCGCGGGGCGTATACCGCGATAACGCTCGTTGATAAGGTCTTCAGTCGTCAGGGCTTCATTTTTTGCGTAACCCCAGTAATATTTTCGCACGAGCTGATGCAGTCTTTCGGCAAACGCTTCGGCCAATCGATCTGCCAGCGCTTTGGCCATGATGGAATGGTAATCGTCATTATCTTTTTCAAATCTCTCCGCAAGCTTGTCGAGTCCTATGCCTGTCGTGACTACAAAACCGCCGACATAGTCCTTGATACCCAAATCTTTGGGCGCTACAAAATCTGCCAGCGCCAGGCTTGGCTCACCCTGCGGTTTAAATATCTGCTGGCGAAGCGAATGAAGCGTTGCGATGCGTGTCGAGCGACTTTCATCCGCATAGACCTCTATGTCATCGCCGACACTTGCGGCGGGGAAGAGGCCGATCACGCCTTTGGCCGTCAAAAGTTTTTTCTGCAGGATCTCCTTCAAGAGTTTTCCCGCGTCATCAAAAAGTTTTTTAGCTTCTTTGCCGGTTTTTGCGTCTTTAAAAATATCCGGGTACCGCCCGCGCAGCTCCCACGTGTGAAAAAAAGGAGACCAGTCGATCTTTTCGGCAATTTCCTTTAAAGGAAAATCGTCGAATACTTTAATGCCGGGCTCGGCCGGCGTCGTAATGGGGGTTTTGGGCCAGTCTGGTTTAAAGCGATTGGAGCGGGCGTCTTCTATTTTAAAATAGCGCGGACCGGAGCCGCTTTTTTTCTGCGTGTCACGGATTTTTTCATATTCATTTTTTGTTTTGGCAACAAAGCCAGCCCGCTGAGAGTCCGAGAGAAGTCCGCTCACGACATTGACACTTCGAGAGGCATCGAGCACATGCACGACCGGCTCGGAATAATGCGGCGCAATTTTGACGGCCGTATGGGTGACGGACGTGGTGGCACCGCCGATAAGAAGCGGATACTTTAATCCCTGGCGTTCCATTTCCTTGGCGACGTGCACCATCTCATCGAGTGAGGGAGTAATGAGGCCGCTTAAGCCGATAATGTCAGCATTTTTTTCTTTAGCCGTTGCCAGTATTTTTTCGCAGGGCACCATGACACCCAAATCAAAGATCTCATAGTTGTTGCAGCCCAGCACGACGCCGACGATATTTTTTCCGATGTCATGCACGTCGCCTTTGACGGTGGCCATTACGATGCGGCCTGCCGAGCGTCTGCCTGAGGCTTCTTTTTCTTTTTCGATATAGGGCGTGAGATAAGCCACGGATTTTTTCATGACGCGTGCACTTTTCACGACCTGAGGCAGGAACATTTTTCCAGAACCAAAGAGGTCCCCAACGATTTTCATGCCGTCCATCAGCGGGCCTTCTATCACCTGGAGAGGCTTGGAATATTTTTTCCGGGCTTCTTCGGTGTCCTGCTCAATGTAATCCGTGATGCCCTGCACCAGCGCGTGTGAAAGACGCTCTTCCACAGAGCCTTTGCGCCAGGACTCGTATTTCAAAACAACTTTTTTCTCGTCTTTCAGTTCCTCCGCGTATTTCAAAAGTCTATCCGTGGAATCCGCACGGCGGTTTAAAAGTATGTCCTCGACGAGCTCCAATAAATCTTTTGGGATTTCGTCATACACCGTGATAAGCCCCGCATTCACGATACCCATGTCCATCCCGGCTTTGATCGCGTGATACAGGAACGAGGAATGCATGGCCTCCCGCACGAGGTTGTTGCCGCGAAAGGAAAAGGAAATATTACTCACCCCGCCGCTGATATGGCAATGGGGGAGTGTGCGCTTAATTTCGCGCGCGGCCTCGATAAATTCAACCGCATAGTTGTCATGCTCCGACATGCCGGTGGCGACCGTTAAAATATTAGGATCAAAAATAATATCTTCAGGGGGAAAACCAACCTGTTCCGTCAAAATTTTATACGCGCGCGTGCAGATGGCGACTTTGCGCTTGGCTGTATCCGCCTGGCCCGTTTCGTCGAACGCCATTACGATAATGGCCGCGCCATACTGGCGGATTTTCTTGGCGCGTTCCTTAAACACGGCCTCGCCTTCTTTTAAGGAAATCGAATTGACGACGCCTTTGCCTTGAAGATGTTTCAAGCCTTCTTCCAATACAGACCATTTGGAGGAGTCGAGCATTACGGGAACTTTCGCGATGTCAGGCTCTGACGCAATAAGATTTAAAAATTTCGCCATTGCGGCCTCGGAGTCAAGAAGGCCCTCGTCAAAATTAATATCGATAATCTGGGCGCCGGCTTCGACCTGCTGTTTTGCGACGGCGAGTGCCGACTCATAGTCGCCTTCTTTAATGAGCTTGGCGAATTTCGGAGAACCTGTGACGTTGGCGCGTTCGCCCACGTTAATAAAATTGACTTCAGGACGGAGTGTGAGCGCCTCAAGGCCCGAGAGTCTCGTGGTGCGGGGGATAGACGGCGCCTTGCGTGGCCGCGCTTCGGCCGCGATCTCCGCAATTTTTTTAATATGCGCGGGCGTCGTGCCGCAGCATCCGCCGACAATGTTGAGAAATCCGCTTTTAATGAAATCCTGAACGTGGCGACCCATCATATCGGCTGTTTCATCGTATTCACCGAATTGGTTGGGAAGCCCCGCGTTGGGATGAGCGCTCACAAAGATGTCGGAAATACGAGAGAGCTCCTCCACGTACTGCCTCATTTCCTTCGCACCGAGAGCGCAATTGAGGCCGATGGAAAGAATGGGCGCGTGCCGAACCGAGTTCCAGAAGGCTTCAACCGTCTGACCCGAAAGAATACGGCCGCTTAAGTCAGTGATGGTGCCAGACACCATGATGGGCAGCGTCTTTCCGGTTTTCGAGAAAAATTCCTGCGCGGCGAAAAGCGCTGCTCTCACATTCAGTGTGTCGAAAACGGTTTCCATTAAAAGAATATCAACCCCTCCGTCTGCGAGACCCCGTATCTGCTCTTCGTAAGCCGAAACCAATTCGTCGTAAGTAACGGCGCGGAAACCCGGATCGTTCACGTCAGGCGAGAGCGAGGCCGTGCGGGTCGTTGGCCCGATAGCGCCTGCTGCAAAGCGCGGTTTTTTCGGGTCTTTTTTCGTGAATTCTTCGGTGAGTTTTTTTACGATCTTTGCTGATTCAACATTCAACCGATAGACTTCTTTTTCAAGATGATAATCGGACATGGAGATGCGGTTTGAATTAAATGTATTCGTCTCAATGATATCGGCGCCGGCTTCGAGATATAACCGATGAATTTCTTCAAGAATTTTTGGCTGGGAAAGGCACAAAAGGTCGTTATTGCCTTTGAGCGAATGAGGGTGAGTTTTAAAGGTTTCACCCCGGTAACCCGCTTCATCCAGTTTGTAGCCCTGGATAAGGGTGCCCATGGCGCCATCGAGGACGAGGATGCGCTCGCCTAATATTTTTTTAAGGGTTTCGTGGACGGTCAAAACACTATTCCTGAATTTCTTCCAGCGCTTCGCGCGAAAGCTGTTTAATGGAAAGGCGGGGCATGGCGTTCAAGAGGCCGGGCTCGGTCTCGCCCCTGAGGAAAGCCAGTTCCAATTCTTCGAGCGGTTTTCGCGTCCAGGGTTCATAGTAATAAACCGTGGACGCAAAAATATTCGAAATATCTTCTTTCGCCAGATCGGGGTTCTTGGCAAGCGCTCGGTCGATTTTAGACACGTACTTGTCCGGGCTTTGCTGAATGGGAATACCGTATTGGTGCAGCACGATAGTCGGCGCCACAATGGAGATAATCTTTTCGCGGCTATTCATGTGATTAACCCAATCTTTGCCGGTCGAAAAGGCCTCATTGGAATCTGCGAAAGCGACTGTAAGCATAAGAACGGTAAATAGCGTCGATAATAAGGACAAAATGCGAATTTTCATATAGGATATTATAGCATAAAAGACAGAGGACGGAAGACAGAGGACGGAGGACAGAGGACAGGATACGGGAAAACAGGATGTTTGCGAAAAGAACCGATTGGGAATTAACCCCTAATCCTTTAACAAGACTTCGTGAGATTAAAGAGCGCCGCGGGGACAAAATCTGGGACCTCACAGAATCGAATCCCACCCGCTGCGGATTTTCCTTTTATAACGATAAAAATTTATGGACGACGCTGGCCAGCCCCCAAAACCTGCGCTATGAGGCGCACCCGCAGGGGCTTCTTAAAGCTCGGGAAGCCGTGTGTGTTTATTATGCCGAGCGAGGAATTACGGTTTTGCCGGAGGATGTGTTTCTCACCTCGAGTACGAGCGAAGCGTACGGCTTTATTTTTAAGCTTATGACAAATCCGGGAGATTCCATTTTGATCCGGAGGCCGAGCTACCCTTTGTTTGATCTTCTGGCTCAACTTCATGATAGTGAGCTTGTTTCAGAGCCCCGCCCCGACACAAAACTTGCCATTTTTGTGAATCCCAATAATCCCACCGGGTTTTATGTTTCAAGCCAGGAGCGGGATCACGCTATAAAAATAATGAGCGGAAAAGGCGCCGTCCTATCGGATGAAGTTTTCTTTGATTTTCCGTTTAAGAATGAGCTCGAACGGCAAAGTTTTGCCGCAGAAAACAAAGTCCTGACTTTTACTTTAAGCGGAATATCAAAAGTACTGGGCCTTCCCCAGATGAAGCTCGCATGGATCGTGGTTAGCGGACCTAGGAACGAAAAAAAGGAGGCGGCGAAGCGACTCGAAATTATCGCCGACACATTTTTATCGGTGAACACGCCTGTGCAAAATGCATTGCCCGCATGGCTTTCGATGCAAAGCGGAATGGTGAAAGAAATGAGAGAGCGAATTCATACCAACAGAAGTTTTCTCACGGAAAGCTTTAAAAACAGCTCTGCCGTAGAAATTTTGAATGCCGAAGCGGGATGGTATTCTGTTCTTAAGCTGGATTCCGGGTTTAGCGAGGAAAATATCGCGACGGCGCTTATGGAAAAATGCAATGTATACGTGCATCCCGGGTATTTTTTTGATTATAATGAAGGCGCTCATCTTGTGCTGAGCCATATTTTGCCGCCGGATGAATTTCGCGAAGCAGTGGGGAGGATGGTAAACTACTTGGATGGCTAAAAAATCAGGCGCCAATCGAAGCACTGCCAATCTTTTGAGGACGTCGGGTATTCTTTTTCTTGCCGTCGGCAGTTTTCATACCCTGCGGTATTTTTTTCATTTTGAATTCAGAGTGGCGGGGTTTGAGCTGACCTATCTTGGAAGTCTCGTGGCGGGGCTGCTACTGCTGTGGCTTTCGGTTTCCTGCTTCCTGGAGTCGCGAGGATAGTATATAAGTAAATTAGTCATATATAATCATTGTTTAGTGACTTAATTATTATTAAATTGGTTGACATAAACCCTCACCGGATGTAGCCTAGGACAATAAAAGGGTGATATAATCACTCATCTAGAGCAAGGAAGAAAATAAAATGGCCCTTAAAGAAATCCACGAATGGAATAAAGATATCTACGAAGAAAAACTTCGTAAAGAGCTTCTGCCCGAAGAAGAAGCCGAAATCAGCCGTTTTGAGGCGGAGATTTCGCGCCTCCAGAAGGGCGAGCGCGATATGGATGATTTCCGTAAATTTCGCCTAAACAACGGGATCTACGGAATACGCGGCGCCGAAAATCGCCACATGATTCGTATCAAAATGCGATGGGGCAACATGAATGCTCTGCAGCTTGAGCGCGTCGCAGACATCACGGAAAAGTTTGCGCCCAATAAGCTCGCGCATGTCACAACGCGCCAAGCCATACAATTGCATGAAATCCTCCGCACCGATGTTCCGGCGATTTTGAGGGGGCTCATGGAAGTGGGGCTGACCTCGCGCGAAGCCTGCGGAAACACGGTGCGCAATGTCACGGCCTCGCATTATTCCGGTATTTCTCCCAAAGAAGTTTTTGATGTGATTCCTTACGCGGACCTTTTGAGTCTTTATTTTCTGAGAAACCCCATCTGCCAGAATATGCCGCGCAAATTTAAAATCGCTTTTGAGTCCAGCCCCGATGAAGACTGGGCCAAAATTGGCATACACGATCTCGGTTTTATCGCGCAGAAAAAAATTGTGAACGGCAAAGAAACGCGTGGTTTCAAAGTCTATGTCGGCGGCGGACTGGGTTCGACGCCTTTCCAAGCGCATTTACTGGAAGAGTTTTGCCCCGTCGACATGTTCCTTCCGACAGCCGAAGCGGTGATCCGTCTTTTTGACAGGAACGGAGAAAGAAAAGACAAAAATCGCGCCCGCATCAAATATCTCGTCGCGAAATGGGGCATCGATGTTTTCCGGCAGGAATTTTTGACAGAACGTAAACAGGTTTACATGACGGGTTCCGGAAAAGAAGCCTTCTGGAAACTCAATCTCGAAGAATACAAAGCGCCTGTTTTAAAATCGCCCGCGCCTACGGATGCGCCGGCAGTGCAACCCGGATACGAAGACTGGCTTAAGTCCAATACCTTTGAACAAAAACAAAAAGGTTTTTTCGCGGTCAACGTTCGTCTGCCTTTGGGTGACATAAACCCCGGCCAGATGAGAAAGCTTGCGAAGATTTCCCGTGTGTTTTCAGGCGGCCGCATGCGCACGACTATTGCACAGAATATTTTGATTCACTTTGTGCCGCAAGCCTCATTGAAAGCCATTTACCAGCAGCTTTCGGGCGCGGGTCTTGCTTTAAAGGGCGCCGAGACGGTTACGGATATCACGCGCTGTCCGGGGGCCGATACCTGCCAGATTGCGATCACGCATTCGAAGGGCCTGGCTCATGAAATGGGCAAAATTTTTGAGAACGGATACGGTTCGGACCCGACTTTCCGGGAAGTGACGATCAAGATCTCGGGTTGCACCAATTCCTGCGGCCAGCACCATATCGCCAACATTGGTTTCCACGGCGCCTCAAAGAACGTCGACGGACATGCGGTGCCGCATTATCAGCTTATGATCGGCGGTTACACGGCTGTCGGCGGCGTCGCCGTATTTGGAAAACGAATAGCACAGATTCCCGCTAAAAGAGCCCCCGAGGCCACCCAGGCCATTCTCGACGCGTTCAAAGCCGAAAAGGGCTCGAGCGAAACGTTTCTTAAATGGGCCGAGCGCATCGGTGCTGAAAAATTAAAAGCGATAGTGAGTCCTTTTACGACGGTTCCTCCATTCGACCAGGATCCTAAAATGTACGAGGATTTGGGCGATCCCGGAAAACCGTTCAAAGTGGAGATGGGAAAGGCGAGTGCGCAGCTTAACCTTCTCGCCGGAGCCGGTTGTCAGGCTGGAGAACTACTTCAAGGACTCTTTTGACAACGCCGTCGCTACGGCGCGAACGTGTTATTCCTCCCGCGTTATTACAGCCGAGGACGTGGGGAAAGACGAAAAATCGCGCGAAAAGCGCGACCTGATTGCCGAATCTATTTACAAAGCCGGCCATCATACCACTATCCAGCACGCGACATTTCAGTTTATCCTCGATAAAGTTTCCCGGCAGTTCATCTGGTCGTTCCTGCACAGCCATCCGTTTTATAATTCAGAACAGGTGAGCCAGCGCTATGTTGAAGTGACGGCCGGTAATTTTACGGTGCCGCCTCTCGAGGACAAGGCGCTGGAGCTGTATCTGGCGACCGTGCACATGCAGATGGATGCGTATAAAAAATTGAATGAGATCCTGGGTCCCGTGGTGCGCTCCCAATACGCGAGAATATTCCCGAACCGCGACCCGGAACTAAAAAAATGGAGCAGTGCTTTAAAAAAACGCGGCCAGGAAGTGGCGCGCTACGTTCTGCCGGTGGCGACACACGCGCACCTCTATCACACGGTGAGCGGACTGACGCTTCACCGTTACCATAAGCTCTGTGCCCAATTCGACACGCCGGCTGAACAAAGACTGGTCGTTCAGAAAATGGTCGACGCGGTGAGCGTGGTTGACCCGCTGTTCTTCCGCAGCATCGAAGATACGATCCCGATGGACAAGACGCCTGAGTATCAATTTTTTGTAGAACAGGAATTGCAAAATGATTTGGAAACCCGTGAAGCGTATTTGAATGAGTTTGATTCCAGGCTCGGCTCATTTACGTCGAAACTGGCCGATTATAAAGTGAACGGCCAGGCCAGTATGGCGGACGCGGTTCGCTCGGTGCTGGGCATCGAACGCGCGCGCCTCTCCGATGCTGAAGCCATAGATCTCGTCTTAAATCCCGCCAAGAACCCTTATTTTTCGGAGGCGCTTAACATTACGACGATGGGGAAGCTGACACGCACCATGAATCACCCGCATTTTACATTCCTAAAAAAGATCAGCCATACGGCCGATTCT
>JAHFFI010000140.1 GCA_023248025.1 Candidatus Omnitrophota bacterium | reverse complement strand
GTTGAGAAGATTACTGCGGTTCAAAATGATCATGGGTGTTCCCAACATCGCGCACTCCAGTGTCGCCGTGCCGGAACAGACGAGGACGATATCGCTCGAAGCGATGGCTTCATAGCTATTTTTATCGATGAGGCTTACCGGGACAGGATTTTTTTTTAGTACCCGTGTGTACAACGAATGGGGAAGCGTCGGGGACTGGACCAGGAGAAACCGCGTCCCGTTCAATTTTCTTGAAAGAATACCTGCTGCTTCCAAATAAAGCGGCAAAAGATGGGATACTTCTGTCTTCCTCGAGCCGGGCATCAGGGCCACGGTATAAGGCCCGGCTTTGGGTGTCTCATGCCGCGGATGCTTGAGTGGACTCAAGGCCGGGATGTCCCTCAACGGATGCCCCACCCATATTGCGGGAATATTGCTTTCCCTGAAAAGTCTTTCTTCAAAATCAAACACCACAAGTGATTTAACAAAGTATTTTTTTATTTTCTTGATGCGCTTTGGCGCCCACGCCCAAACTTGAGGCGTGATGTAGTACACGAGCGGGAAACCCAGCAAATGGATCTTTTTGGCCAGGTGAAGATTGAAACCGGGATTATCGATGAGCACCACGAGATCCGGGTGTACTTTTTGAATGCTGGAAATAATAGCGGCAAAGGCTTTGCGGTATTTGGGGATCTGCCGTATAGCCGCCGTGATCCCGGTCGCGTGGAAGTGCGCGAGATCGAGGAATTCCAGGGCGCCAGCGGCCTTCATTCTATCTCCGCCTACGCCGTATATCGTGAGCTCGTCGACGGATTCTTTTTTAAGCCAGTGAATGAGGCTCGCTCCATGCAGGTCGCCTGACGCTTCGCCGGCGATGATGTAGAGCTTAGGCATTATTTTTGCTTTTGGATGGTTTGTGTTATGCGCAGGGCCAGTTCCAGAGCGGCACGGCCTTCTTCCCCCGAAACAAGAGGGCGTTTTTTCGCGCGTACACATTGGATAAAATCAGCCAGCTCTTCTTTCAAAGAATCCTTTTTCTGAATATCAATTTTATTGATACCGTTTTCCTTCGTGTAGATCAGAGCTTCTTTTGTGACGTAGTCAAGGGTGATGTAGGCACTGTCCTGGAAGATCTTGATCTCTCGCGTCACTTCCTGGTGCACGCGGCTGGCCGTAAGGTTGCAGACGGTGCCATTTTCAAAAAGGATGCGGGCGTTCGCGATGTCTTCGGTGGGTGAGAGAAGGAACCCTCCCACCGCATCCACACGTTTTACTTTGGAACGGACAAAATCCATGACGATGTCGATGTCGTGTATCATGAGATCGAGTGTGACGCCGGTTTTGACGACGCGTGGGTCGTAAGGCCCGAGCCTGTGGCATTCAATGAAGCGCGGGTTTTTTACAAGCTTCTTTATGCGGCGCACACCGGAATTAAAACGCTCGATGTGGCCTACCTGCAGAAGTAATTTTTTACGTTTGGCAAGTGCTATGAGTTTACTGGCGTCGGATAAAACCGTGGTGATGGGTTTCTCGATTAAAAGATGGACGCCATGACCCATGAAGTCTTTGGCGACCCGGTAGTGGAACTCGGAAGGAACGACGATGCTCACGGCATCCGCCAGTCCCAAGAGTTTTCTGTGGTCGGTATAAGCCCGCGTTTTGCAGCGTTCGGCGACTTCGCTGGCTTTATCTTCATGGATGTCACAGACGCCTACAAGCTCGATACCTGTAAGGCCCGCATACACATCGGCATGGCGGGAGCCCAGTTTGCCGAGACCAATGACAGCCACCCGGATTGATTTATTTGTCATAACGATGCATTTTATCATATCGGCTATCCAAGAAGAAAATTCTTTAAGTTTTATGCTATGATGTGTCCGTTATGACGAAGCCGCAAAGTACGCAAAATCACTACACCCGTATGATTTCTCTCGTAAAGCCGCATATCTCGCGGCTTTATATGGCATTTGGCACCATGGTCTTTAATTCCGTTCTCGGCGGATTGCCCATCATCGGACTTATCATTCCTTTCATCGATACGGTGATTGTGGGAAAACCTGTCGTTATTCCTCACCAGGAATATGTGCCGGTTTTTTTGCTGCATTTCGTGGACCAGATCAATGCGCTTTCGCGCTGGCAGCTCTTGAATCTCTTGATAGGCTGGGTCATCGCCGTAGCCTTCCTTAAGAATCTTTTCGAATACCTGCAATCCTATCTCATGAATGATGTCAGTCAGCGCGTGATCCGTGACCTGCGAAACACGGTCTACAATAAGATTATTAATCTTCCTTTGAGTTTTTTTGGGCGCTCCCAGACGGGAGCGTTGGTTTCTCGCATCACCTACGATACGGGTATCATCCGCGACGCGATCTCGGAAGGTCTTACGGATTTTTTATTTCAACCGGTGCAGATCGTTGTTCAAATCGGAGTGCTTCTTTCCGTGCGGCAGCTTTTTGGCATCCCCTGGTCGCTGGTTTTTGTTATTTTTGTGCTTTTACCGCTCGTAATCTATCCCGTGCTTCAGGTCGGACGCAGGCTTAAAAAGATCAGTCGTTCTAGCCAGGAGCAGGTGGCGGATATTAATTCGACGCTTTTCGAATCCATATCCGGTATCCGCATCGTGCAGGGCTTTGGAATGGAAAAATACGAAAAAGACCGTTTCGCGCGGCAGAACCAGACGCTTTACAGCACCATGATGCTTTCTATCAGCCGCATGATCATGGTGAGCCCCATCACGGAGTTTGTGGGGTTCATATGTTTCGGGATCGTGCTTTGGCTCGGTGGAAAACAAGTCATCGACAAAGACATGTCGCCCGGTGCTTTCATCGCATTTGTTTTTGCTTTCTTTTCTCTGTTGCGTCCTTTTAAACGTTTAAGTCGCGTGCATGGCATCAATCAACATGCCTTGGCTGCCGCGGACAGAATATTTGAAATTCTCGACACACCGAATGAAATCGACGAAAAAGAGCACCCAAAAGTACTGCCGCCGTTAAAAAATGAGATTATTTTCGAGAATATATCATTTGGCTATTCGTCCGAAAA
>JAHFFI010000003.1 GCA_023248025.1 Candidatus Omnitrophota bacterium | reverse complement strand
AATTTTCTGTAATACACAAGCATGACCACGAAAAGAAAAAGTACGAGAATGGCGCCCGCGTAAACAAGTATGAGAATGGTTGCGACGAGAAAGGCTTTGAGCAGAATAAAAAGCCCAGAGATCATGCCCATGGTCAGCACCAGAAGAAGGACGCTATAGATTGCGGAACGAGAGAGTACGACACCGAGCGCGGACGCCAAAGCGCCAATTGAAAATACAACAAAAAGAATGGTTGTAAGCATAAATATTCAAGTATTTTAGATATAAAGACAGGCCATGTCAATGCCCTTTGTACGGCAAGGAGGATAAAAAAGTATTTAGTCTATTAACAAACTATTGAAATTATGTAAATTTTGATGTATATTTTAATCAAAGGTTGTAAAGAGCTAATACTTTTTATTATTATTAATCAATATTAGTACGACGATTAAATATGAAACGACCAGTAGTTCCAGATAAATAGGGGTTGTTGAGTTATGAAAAATATTATTCTAGTGATAGCGTTTCTTCTGGGATTAAGCTACCAAGCTTGGGGCGAATTTTCTGTAGACGAATATGAAGCGTCTTCAAGTGATGTAACTTACCGTAATGACGAAACGAAGCAATTGCTGCGATCTATTACAAAAGGGAGCGTATCCTACCGGACTCAGGCCCCAGGTGCTAATGACGCCTATGATGCCTCACCGAGTGATTATGGTCGCGGCGGTAATGATAATCGCGATAGAACAGATACCAACAGGGTTGTTGTAGGCCGCGGAAATACTCCTACCATTATAGGCGGCTTTCTCGAAGACTAAAAAGAATTAGCTGAGTGCGCATATATTAAAGTATTTTGTCTATTAACGTCTATTGAAAACCCAAGTATCTTCATGTATGCTTTGATTAAGGGGATTAGCAACATGGCGAAGTTTAGATGTTTCCTAATAGCTTTTATGAATAGTAGTGAGATGATTGAATCCGGGGTAACGAGTGGTGCCGGAAGAATGGGAGTTTAATTATGAAAAATATTATATTGGTGACAGCGTTCCTCCTGGGATTAAGTTATCAAGCGTGGGGCCAAGAATTCTCAGACATATACGGAGCCGACGAATCATCCTCAGGTTACCGTAATGACAGGCAAGAATCGTTGACCAATGATATAAAGAAATATAGCGCAATACGCCGGACGGGGTATTCTAACGGGGAAGCCACAGGCTCCGACGCTTCGGCTGCGGATTTTCGAGAGCATAATATGTATCTCCGCAACGGTAAAAAATGAGAAAGAATACTTTTCTTATTTTGATACTCTTAGGCGCATTTAATTTCGCGGGGCCCGCGTTAGCTGACTACAATAATGATGAGGCATCCACACAAGGCATTAGTATTCGCGTAAACGGACGCATGGGGGTTTCCGACCTGGCGCCGAGCGATTATCATCAAATGGCCGCACAGAGTCGCGAGGAAACTATTAAAGCAAAAGATTCAGCCATGGCGGCCTATGAGAGCAAAGAAGACGGGTCCATAACCCCCACGGTTGTCGGCGACTTATTTGAAGACTAAAAAGAGTAGGTTGTGGAAAGAAAAAAATACTCCGTATCGTCTCTTGAGGTCGCAGGGTACCCGTCACTCGGAATAAAAACCCCGTAGCGCAGAATCCACCGAAGTTGTTCGTTTACCTTCCAGTGCATATAAAAATCCCATTCTTCACCGACATAAGTTTCGGTTCCGCTTGATTCCAGGTCTGAGATAAGCCCTCTTTTCTGATCTTTCCAGTAAAAATAATGCTTGCTCCCAATCGCGAAATCTTTGAACATTTTGACATTTTCCAGCGGCTGGCAGGATGCCCCCAGAGTCCAGATCATGATATTAGAAAGCTGGGGCTGAAGCGCGTAACCCGCTGCATAAGAACCAAAATATAAGAAATTTTTGTCCACCGCGTCGGTGTTGCCCCCCAGCACGTTGGTTACGCTGAGTCTATCCTCATCGCCTGTGCCGGCAGCAAATTCTGTTTCATAAACGGGTTTGAGAAAGCCGGTGGATCGGTGCTTGACACCCGCAAGTGCATCCCACGCTTTTATTTTGGATTTTGGTAACGTAGTTTGCGAGGCATCCGTAAATGTTTCACCTCTTTCCAGGGAACCCTCGGCCCATAATTCATTAGCGCCTAACTTTGAAGTGAATCCTGTGCCCAAATAATGAGAGTTATAATGAAATGACTGCTGTGGTCTATCGGTATTTTCGGAAGACTGGTCATTTTGGACAAGCGCAAAACCGTAAACCGTTGTTTTAGGGATCCCCGTGTAGGCCGTCTCATGTCCCCAGAAAACGCGGTCTCCTTCTTTGTCAAAGCCGGGCACGCTAAAATCGATATTGTCCTCACGCGGTCTGGATTTAGCTCCAAAAAATTTAAAGTGAAGGTTGCCCATGACGAGTTCTGCTTGTGCCCCGTCATTTATGTCGGAATAAACGACTCCGCGGCCGACACGCAGGCTTTGGCGTCCCAGCGTCAACGCGCCGGGAATAGGGCTTATTTTGTTTAAATTGATATTCACCAAGAGGGCGTTCAGAGCAGGTCCCTCATAGTCCGCACCGATACCGGTGTAGGTTTGCCCTACCCCGCGATCGACGTATGAATTGTATACACGCGCGTATACCGTGACCGTATCTTTATAATGGTAATAAGCCCACAAGTACAAATCCTGCCGCCAGCTCCATTTTAAAAAATCTTCCTCTGCTTCGATATTGTCTAGGTTTTTATAATAGCGATAGCTCGAAGTAAAGGAGCCGCCAAAAAGAAAGGAGGGCTCCTTGGTCTGGTCTTCTTTTTTGTGTTTTAAATTTTTTTCGGATTCTTTCTGTTGTTCTTCGGCGGTGAGCGAATTGTCCACGCGCAGCGCTGCACTGGAGCGATCATCGGTTTGGCCGCTTTCAGCCGCGATGGCCTGCCTCTGAGGACAAACTAAAATTATTAAACATAAACATACAATTATTAATTTCATATGCCAACTAGTATAATAAAATTAACGATGATTTACCATTAAAGCGAGAGACTATGTATTTTAAGTCGGCTTCGGAAAATACCGTCATTACGAGCTTTTCACTCACCTTGGTCTTATTCGGACTTTTGGTTTTTCCGAGCATTCCTTTTGTGACTTCATTAAACTCAAGACTGACCGATACGCTTTTTATTTTGCGTTCGCAGACATCGCCTGTGGAAATGCGTGACAAAGACGATATTGTCGTTATCGGGGTGGACGACGAATCTTACCGGCGATTGAACCGTGCTTGGCCCTGGCGGAGGGAAGTGTTCGCCATTTTCCTGGAAACACTCTTGGAGTACAAGCCAAAAGTGGTTGGTCTTGATCTTACATTTGTCGGAAAAGGCGCTTACCCGGAAGATGACCAGTGGTTGTCGGATGCTCTGAAAAAATCCGGAAATATTGTCATCGCCAGTTACTTCGGCACCGAAGGCGGTTATATCGAGCCGCTCGAGCAATTTAAGCAGTCGGCATTCGCTTGTGGCTTCGTCGATAAAATACTGGATAAAGATTTTGTGCATCGCAGAAGCCGGTTTATCACGACGTTTCGCGACCGCCACAAACCCGTTTACTCTTTTGCCGCGGAGACCGCCTGCCGTTTTAGGCAGATAGAAACTAGACAATGCCTCGAAGAGCGCGGTATCACCGACTCGGAGCCGCATACGCTTTCCTACCGTTACGCTCCGGAACATTTCTCCTATATTCCGCTTTGGAAGGCGTTGATGAAAGGTTTTCCCAAGAAAGCGCTCGAAAATAAAATTCTTCTGGTGGGCGCCGTGAGCCCCATTTTTCACGACATCCACAATACGCCGCTGGGCTATATCGCAGGTATTTACGTGAATGCGAACGAAACGCTGATGCTGCTTCAGAAAGATTTTGTGGCGCCGCTTTTCTCCGGTTGGAGGATGAAACTCTTTCTTCTGGTTCTAACGATGGCGGTAAGCCTCATTTTTTACCGCGTTTCTGTTGTAACACAATTGGTGGTCCTTTTACTGGAATTGATCGGAAGTTATCTGACGGGGTGGGTTTTTTTGAGTCGTTTCAATCTTCTGCTGGACCCTCTGCCGCTCATGGCCGTATGCCTTTCTTCCTACATTGTATGCGCTTCTTACCAACGGCTAGCTTCATTTTCTGAAAATATACGCTTGCAGAAAATGGTGATAACGGACGGACTGACCGGGCTTTACGGGCAGAGGTATCTTTCTTTGAGAGTGGCAAAAGAATTTGAGCATGCCAAAAAAACCGGTCAGGAAGTCTGCTACACCATGCTTGATATTGATCACTTCAAGCAGATTAATGACCGCTATGGTCATGAAGAAGGCAATGCAGTCCTTATTTCCCTGGCGAGGACTATCAAAAAAAATGTGCGCGGTATGGATGTCGCGGCGCGTTACGGCGGCGATGAATTCGCCGTTCTTTTCATCAATTGTCCCCTGGAAAAAGCCGAAGAAGCAGTCACGAAGATTAAGCGCGCGTTTGAAGAACAGTCTTTCATTTCCGCGAAAGAGGGATCGTTCCGTGCGGCTTTGAGCGCGGGGATTTGCTCCAGTCTTACGAAGGAAGTGCAGAGTGGAGAAGACCTCGTGCGCTTCGCTGACCAGGCGCTTTATCAGTCTAAATCCTTAGGCCGCAGCCGCATAACTTTATACAAGCCAGGCACTTCTCTTTAGCATATTTGACTTTATATGTTAATAGGTTTATGTTATTGTTAAGTAATGCTAATGCATGAAAGAGCTTTATGTTTAAAAAGCTTCTAGCGGCGTTTATTCTTATTTTACCTCTGTGTACTCTCAATGCTGAGGCAAAAGAGGGCGAAAAATTTCTTAATTTCAAACGCGACGATCTTGTGCGCCAGCAGCTGGATACACTCGAAGCCCATTCCTACGCCCAGCAGCTTTTAGCCGAACCGACAGAGCCGGTATGGAAGCTTTCTATGACAGACTGCCTGCGCATCGTGCTAGACAAAAATATTAACATTCGTGTGTCGTATCTCGGTCTCGACACCGCTAAACGGGATGTCACATCGAACCAGGCGGATTTTGACACCAATCTTACATCTTCGACGAGTTTTGCGCGAGGCCGTACCGCAGCCGAACTGGATGAGAGTCCTTCTCTCAGTGATTCTGTTTCGACCAGCGGCGGGCTGGAACGCAAACTTCCAACGGGCGGCACTATCGGCGCGGACCTGACACATAGCCGTTCCGGCCGCAGTGAACATAGCTATTCATCCTCTTCGACACTTTCTTTATCCCAGCCTATTTTGTCCGGATTTGGTTCGAAAGTCACATTGGCTTCCATCCGCATTAGCGAAAATAGTTACAAGATTGCCTTCGAAGATTTGCGGCAAAGCATTCATGATGAGATCACCAATGCCGAGCTCGCTTACTGGGATATTTTAGAGGCGCGTGAAAATCTCGAAACGCGGAAACTTGCTTACACTCAGGCGCAGTCCCTCAAAGACAGAAATCAAAGGGCGATGATGCTGGGCGACCGGGCGTACACCGATGTGCTTCAGGCAGAGGCCACAGCGGCATCCCGTGAGGAAGATGTGATCCAGGCCGAGAACGCGGTGCTGGAGGCAGAAGATAATTTAAGAAAGATCCTCAATATCGAGGACATCCGCCAATGGAATAGCCGCATCGACACCATCGACAAAATCAGTCCTGATTTCAAAGCGGAGTTGCCTGATCTGACCTGGTGTCTTGAGCAGGCATTCGCCAATCGTCCCGATTATAAACAAGCGGTAAAACAACTCGAGAACAATAAGATTAATCTCATGGTTGCCGGAAACGCGCTTTTACCCGACGTCACTTTGGACGCCAATTATGCTTTGAGCGGTGCCGGCGCTCAGTCGGCTAATAGTTTCAATAAATTAAAAAGCGGCGATTTTGGATCTTGGGATGCATCGCTTTCCGTGAGTTACCCCTGGGATAACCGGGCCGACAAGGCGACTTACGAATCGAGTGTGAATGCGTTAAAACAGCAGGAACTTCAACTGCGGGATTTGCGGTTGACGATAGTAAAAGAAGTGAGAAGTGCCGTACGATTGATACAAACGGCTATCAAGCGCGTAGAAGTCGCGGACGTTGCGTACAGCTTGCAGAAAAAGAATCTCGAGGCTGAAGAAAAAAAATACTCACTGGGTCTTTCCACGAGTTTTGAGGTCCTGTCTTTTCAGGAAGATCTGGCCAACTCCGCAGTTTCACGCATTGGCGCTGTCGTCGACTACCACCGTTCCGTCGTGAGACTTTGGAGCACCATTGGCATCACGCTCCAGAAGAACGGTATTTTATTCGATAATCCGAACCCCTAAGAAAGTAAATGAATGATCCGCTTGGAGAGCATCACGAAAATCTACCCGATGGGTGCGGAAAAACTCAAAGCCGTGGATGGGATCTCGCTTGAGATCGAAAAGGGCGATTTCGTGGCGTTGCGCGGGCCGTCAGGCTCCGGAAAATCCACGATCATGAATATTTTGGGCTGTCTGGACAAGAATTACGCGGGAAAATACATTCTCGATGGACAAGACGTGAGTCAGATAAACGAGGATGCGTTGGCCGAAGTGCGCAATAAAAAGATCGGTTTTGTGCACCAGAATTTCAATCTTTTACCGCGGCTGTCTGCATTGGAAAATGTAGAGCTTCCGCTGGTGTATACGAGTATGCCTCAGGCGGAGCGCTGGGAACGCGCGCGGGAACTTTTGACCTCTGTGGGTCTTGCCGACCGCGCCAAACATCTTCCGGTGCAGCTTTCGGGTGGACAGCAGCAGCGCGTGGCGATCGCGCGTGCGCTGGCCAACAATGCGTCGCTTTTATTGGCGGATGAACCGACCGGTAATCTTGATTCGAAGGCCAGCGTTGAAATCATGAGTATTTTACAAAGATTGAACCAGCGCGGCACGACCATCGTGCTGGTGACGCACGAAGCGGATGTGGCTGAATGGGCGGTTCGCTCAATTTATTTTAAAGACGGAAAATTAGGTGTGGGGTAATTTCATGAGTCAATGTGAATTGTGCGGAACCGGGCTTTCTCAGGATGTTCATGAATGCGCTCCCTGCTCGAGCCTTGAAATGCGCACCAAGATTCGTGGTATTCTCGAAGAAACACTTCAATTTTTAACGAAGAAGAAATCTTCCGAGCAGGAACAGCACGAACTTTATTTTTTAATGGGCAATTTCCACCGCTTGGCGGGTGATTATGACAAGGCCGTGGAATTTTATGAAAAGGCTTTGGACCAAACAGCGGCAAAACCTCATTATTATCACATGCTCGCAACGGCGCTTGCCGCCAAAGGCGATTTCTCGGCCGCGGCCGCGACCATGAAAAAAGCGGTCAGCATGTCGCCGACCTATCCTGATTACCGCAATGACCTCGGGGCGGCGTATTTTAAAGACGGCAAATTCGACGAAGCGGTCGAGGAATTCAAAGAAGCGATCCGTCTGAATTCAGGATATGCGAATGCGCACAATAATCTCGCGATGTGTTATCGAAAAAAAAAGAAGCATATTGAAGCCGAAAAAGAGATACAGGAAGCAACCCAGCTTGATCCTTTGCATGCTATCGGTGGTTACGAGTTGGGTCTTTCGTACTACAGCGGCGGTATGTTCAGTCAATTAAAGATAGGGATGGTGCCGCTCACGGCCAAGACACTCGGCGATATTTATTCCATGCGTGAAATGCACAAAGAGGCCATCGAGCACTATGAGAAGGCTCTCCAGATCCACCCAACCTATCCCGATATTCTTTATTCGCTGGGCCAGTCCTGGAAGGCCCTCGGCGTCCAATCGAAAGCGAAGGATTCGTTTGAAAAAGCGCTTAAGATCAATCCGAATTACAAACAAGCAAAAGAAGCCTTGGAGCGTTTATGAACCGAATTAAAATTATTATCATCGCTCTGGCCGTGGTGCTTATCCCGGTGGGTCTTCTCGTATTCTTCTCCGGCAATAAAGACGAGGACGGCAAAAATAGAGGACCGCTTAAAAAAGCCAAAGCAGAGGTGCGGGATGTGTTGGATGTGGTGAAGCTTCGCGGACCCATTATCTCGGCCAACAAGGTCTCTATTTATTCGGAAGCCGGCGGAAAAGTGATGAAAGTGATGGTGGAAAAAGGCGCGCCTGTCAAAGCGGGCGATCTGCTTCTAAAGATTGACGAGGCGCTGATTCAGACGCAGCTTGACCGTCAGAGAATGCAGCTTCAGAAGACAGATATCAGTTACAACAATCTGAAAGAAGACTTCGGCCGCAAGCAGGCGCTTTATGACGAGAAGCTGATTTCAGCTTCGCAATTCAAGGAAGCGGAGACGGCGATTAAATTGGCCGAGCTCGATTACAAAATGGCTCAAAGAGATCTCGAAGCCGTAGAAGAACAATTACAGAAGATCACCATCACGTCGCCCATTTCAGGGGTTGTCACCGATATGAGCATTCAGGAGGGTGAGATCGTCGCGAAAGCCAGTGATGGCAGCTCGAAGGCACTTATGACCATCACCAATGTTGACGAAAAAAGTATAGAAATATATGTAAACGATGTCGAGCGTTCCTTTTTGAAACTCGGCATGCCCGTTACTTTCTGGCTCGACAGCGAACCCAAGGCACGGGACGAAGGCCGCATTTCCAAGATCGATGAAGCGGCGACAAAAGCCGACACAGCCAACCAATTTCGTGCCCAGATCCAGATCACCGATAATGAAGGCAAATTTACGCTGGGTGCCAATGCGAATATTGAGATCGTCGTTAAAACAAGTCTAAATGTCCTAGCGGTACCGGTGGAGGCAGTCTTCCGAGACGGAAATGAAAGTTACTGCTTTGTGGCCAAGCGAGGAATGTCGTCCGAAAAGCGTCCCGTTCAGACAGGCACAAGCAGTTCTGACTTTGTAGAAATTAAAAGCGGACTAAAAGCAGGCGAAGAAGTTTATCTCGAGGAGCCGACTTCCTAATGCTGCTCAAAGAATGCGCACTTGTCGGTCTAAAAGAGCTTTGGGCCAATAAACTCCGTTCTTTCTTGAGCGTTCTCGGTATTATTGTGGGTGTTATCGCGCTGATAGCTATGATGTCCCTAATGACGGGTATCGAACGCGGCTGGCTTAAACAGCTCAACGAGATTGGAGGATTGAAAAAAGCCACCATCACTCCCAAAATTCCCGTTGTGAATGGCATCAAGCGTGAAGAATTAAAAAAGCCTCTTACCCTCGACGATGCCGACGCGTTAAAAAAAGAAATTCCGATGATTCGTTTTGTGGCGGCATCCGCCGCGGATTATAAAGAAGTGAATTTTCAAGGACGAAATCAGAATTATCTGGAAATCACGGGCTCCACGCCCGATATTTTTTCAATCGACAAACAACGTCTTGAAAACGGACGATTGCTTACGTCCGAAGACCTCGAATCCGCCCGGAGTGTCTGTGTTATTGGGGCGGGGGCGCGAAGCAGCCTATTTGGGTCTCGGGTCAATCCGATCGGTCAGCCGATACAGATAGGCGGACATGTGTTTGATGTGGTGGGGCTTCTAAAAGAAAGAAAATTAATACGCCGTAAACAGAACGTGCTCGAAAGTGAAAATCAAAAAATATACGTTCCGTATACGGTTCTGTCGAAAAAATTCAATAATAAACAGGAAGTTGCCCAGATCGATTATGTTGTGAGCCGGCAACGCGACATCACGCGTGTGCAGCAAGAGGCGACTCGTATCCTTGCGGCCAGCCACGGCGCTGAAGATATAGAAGTGCAAACTCAGGAAGAACAGTATCAACAATCACGCAAGACCTTGAGAAATATGAAAATCGGTTTCAGCGCGATAGCGGGAATTTCTCTGATCGTGGGTGGTATCGGCATCCTAAACGTGATGATGGCCAATATCGCACAGCGCGTGCGCGAGATAGGAATCCGTAAAGCGGTGGGCGCAAAATCGCGCGATATTTTATTTCAGTTCCTGGTGGAATCCACGATTGTGAGCACCACAGGCGGCATCGCGGGTCTCTTGGGCTCGTTCGTAGTCGTATTTTTACTGGGATTGGTGTTCCGGGAAAATCCGCCGATCATAGGGATGGACGCTATCATTCTTGCGACTTTTTCTTCGGTGCAGGTAGGAGTTCTCTTCGGTATCTATCCGGCCATCAAAGCCTCAAAACTCGACCCCATCCTAGCGCTTCGCTACCAGTAACCAACGCCTTAATCCGCCCGGAATAGGGTTGGCTTAGTTTTCGAGAATAATGGAGTCCAGAGAAAAGGAATTGCGGGGTGATAGGGTGAGCGCCAATAGAACGAGCAAAACCACCGAATCAAAAATATATGTTTGGCAAGGCGAGAAATGGATGAGTCCGCCGAAACAGCCGCATTCTTCGATGGGAAGACCGCGGAAAACGGCCTGTCCGATGACGATCTGGAATAGCACCGTGAGGCAGAGCAGCACAAAAGAGGATGGCTTCGAGAGATACCCCAGAAAAAGAAAGGCGCCGGTGATCAGCTCAAGCCAGGGAATGATCAAGGCGAAGAACGGTATCAGATTTTCCGGAACGAACTGATATAGGCCCATCGCGAATTGAAAGTATTCGACGGGTTGGATCAACTTAAGAAAGCCCGAATAGATAAAAAGAAGGCCGGCCATAAAACGCAGCGTGAGTAAAAAATATTCCCAGAGAATTTTCATTTTTTATTCGCTTTCTTGAGCTCTTCCTGTATGGTTTTCCTGATACCCTCTTCATCGAGACTCACGATGTATTTTTTGAAATTGAGCACCGCTGTCGGCGTGCCGCTTACCATGAATTTTTTGCCTTCAAGCTTATTGGCCGAGATGAGCTGCTTTTTTTCGCCTTTATCCAGACAGGCATTGAATCTGGCGGTATCCAGGCCAAGATCTTTGGCGAAACCCTTTAAAGCGGGCGCGACATTCTTAGGCTCAAGCTCCCCCCAAGCGTCATTCTTTTCAAAAAGCATATCGTGATAAGCCCAAAACTTGCCTTGATCACCGGCGCACTCGGCGGCTTCTGCGGCAGGTATGGCCAAAGGATGCATCTTAAGCGGAAAATGTTTAAAAATAATTTTCACATCGTTCGGGAATTCTTCATGTACTTTCTTCAAGATGGGGGCGAATCGCGAACAATACGGACACTGAAAATCGCTGAAAACAACGATGGTGACCGGCGCATTTTCAGGGCCTTCAGTCTTGGCGGGGTCGGCAGAAACGGCTGAACCTACATGCCGGCTGAGACGAGTGCCGGCTACTGCCGCCAGGCACGCGAACACGATGATAATTCCGGCCAAACGATGTTTTAAAATTTTACTCACACGAATAATTATATATTAATGACTAAAAATATGCAAGATTGTATTTTTATAACATTTAAGTTAGTATGAAAAAATGCTGTCAATATCAACACTTATACCTATTCTCGTCATTTTCTTCCTGTTTTCGGCCTTCTTTTCAGCTGCCGAAGCGGCGCTCATTGCACTCAATAAAGTGCGTTTGCGCCATATGGTCGAGCAAAAGAAGAAAGGGGCGAGACGAGTGTATGGTCTCATCGCTCGAATGGATAAACTCATCGCCACCATCCTTTTAGGAAATAGCCTTGTCAACACAGGCATCGCTTCGATCACCACCTATATACTCACCCAGTACATCGGTGCCGGGAGAGGGCTCGTGGTCTCGACGCTGCTTGTGACTGTATTATTGGTTTTATTCGCAGAGCTCACACCCAAAATCATAGCAACGAACCACCCCGAGGTTGTTTCATTTTGGACGAGGCACTTCATGTCTTTTTGCATATTCATATTCCGCCCCGTCACCAATCTGTTTACGGCCGCAAGTCATGCCGTCATACGGCTTTTTGGCGGTAACCCGCATCATCGTTCACCGCTTGTGACTGAAGAAGAGATCAAGATGATGATACAGATCGGTAAGGAGGAAGGTTTTTACGGCGACAATGAGAGAAAGATGCTGGAGAGAATATTTCATTTTGACGAGATTCAGGTGCGGGATGTCATGACGCCTATAGACAAAGTGACGGGCGTGACGCTCGAAATGGGTCAGGACGAAATAGAGCGCGTACTTCTGGAAGAAGGACACAATCGCATTCCTGTTTATCAGGGAGATGCGGCCAATATTATCGGCATCATCTACGTTCGTGATTTGCTTTACTTAATAAAGGGTGGAACGTTGATCCATCTGGAAGATCTCATGAGCGCGCCATTTTTTGTTCAGCCCACCCAGCATGTGGCGGAACTTCTGAAAGAATTCCAGAGAAAAAAAGTGCAGATCGCTATTGTGCAGGACCCGAAGACCCAGAAATCAGTGGGGCTCGTGACTTTGGAAGACCTGATAGAGGAGATCGTCGGTGAGATAGAGGAAGTGCAAACTTGAAGACATTCATTACGTCTGTATTGATTACGGTTTATTTATCGTGTTCATTTGTGCAGTCTACTCAGGCGTTCTCTATTCCTCAACCCTTACCAGGCGAAAGTCAGTCGATACCGATCATGGGAAGTACGGTCATTATCAAAGGACTGACCGCGCAAGCCAATCAATGTTTTATCAATGGTCGCCAGACGCCCATACAAAAAGACGGAACATTTTACGAGGAAGTGATTGTGCCTTTGGGCCAGACGGAAATAGCCATTGAGGTGAAGGATCCCGATGGGCGGTCGAATCGCTACGCGAAAACGATTGATGCCAAAGCAAACCACTTTTTTCTGGCAGGCATAGCGGACGGTACGCTTAATTTTGTAGACGCGTCGGACGGCTTCAACTTAAAGCGTGATAATTCGCGTTTTAAAGACGGCACACGTATGGATGGAAAGGTATCCTATTATTTGACGGGGAAAATTCAGGGAAAATTTTTAATTAAATCCTCTCTGGACACGGACAAAGCAACCCAAAAGAAGCTCTTCACCAATATTGATCCGGATAAATATTATCCTGTCTATGGAGATGACTCGACGGTTGTTTATGATGCGCACTCTCAAGGAAAATTTTATCTTCTCATTGAATGGGATAAGTCCGGCTTGGTTTTAGGCAATTACCAAACCCAGATTGGTGATGACGATTCAAAACTTACCACTTATAACCGTACACTTTACGGTGCCAAGCTCCATCTTGAGACACCGGCCCGCACTGTTTATGGTGACTCGGTGACGAAAGCCACCGGTTTCATTGCGGAGGCCAATCAATTAAAGGGTCATAGCGAGCTTCTGGGCACGGGCGGGTCTCTTTATTATATGCGGCACCGCAATATCGTGGAAGGCAGTGAAGACATTCATTTGGATGTGCGCGACAAGAATACGGGTCTTACCATATCATCTATACCACAAAAAGAAAACGTGGATTATGAAATTAAATACGATGAAGGACGCGTTCTGTTTAAAAAACCTGTTTCGTCGGTATTTTTCTCAGACACCGTTATTTCCGACACCGTTCTTGAAGGCAATGATGTCTTTGTTGTGGCGAATTATGAATATACCGGTCAGGACGCGTTCCCGATATTAGGCGAAGATTTAGACGATGCATCAGGTGGTGTGAGAGGCTCGCAGCAAATCACGGATAATATTCGTGTGGGCGGTACTTATGTTCAGGAAGAAAAGGACAATAAAAACCATGTGATGTTGGGAGGAGACGTGACGTGGAAACTGGGTAATTTCACAAAAGTGAATGCCGAATGGGCCGAGACTCGCGCCGATAGCGCGAGCTCCTTTATTTCTTATAATGGCGGTTATGATTACACGGAAGTGGCTGTAGCCAACGGCACCAAAGGAAATGCAATTCGTCTTGATTTTAATTCCAATATCGGGGAATTTTTTGGGAAGGATAAAGAATTTCTTGATGTTTCCGGATATTGGCGCGCGATTGGACGGAATTTTTCACCATCCGATACCCTGTTTGAATCCGGCTCCGAGAAATACGGTCTTGAAGTGGCTCATCAATTGACTCCCTCCGACAAATTGCGTTTTATGTACGAAGACGGAGCTATTGACAAAGGGATTGGCACGCCCAATTCAAATGTGATTAATGATCTCGGGGCTGCGCGTGAGCAAAATTTCATCGGTCAATGGGTACACGACTGGAAAAAATTTATTTTTACTACGGAATATAGAGCTCAAGGCAAAAAAACAGCTGTGACTGCGATATCGGATGTGAATGGCACGGATACGGTTGGACACGTCGTAGCTGAAAAAGTGGATTATCATCTTTCGGATGCGACGACTTTATTTGTGAGCCAGCAGTCGGGGCTAAGCGATTCTGCTGATAATATTTCGTCTGCCGGTATTACACAGCAGATTACAAGCGACCTATTGGGTTATCTGAGAGGCTCACTCGGCCAGGATAGAAATTCTGTTTTAGCAGGTGTATCGAGACAGGAAGACGCATGGACTTCCAATTATGTCAATATTATTAAATCGGATAGTGCCGTCGACGGGGCCACATCGGCCACAGTGTTTGGTTCCAATACTAAGATTTCAAAAACCGCAGAACTTAGGCGTGAACGTCAACTCGTGACCAGTGACACACGCGGCATATACACCTCCGATCTTACGGCTTTAAAGAATCAGTTTTCACCCGAATGGGATGTGGATGCAACGTATGAAAGAAGAGAAGAGGCTCTTGATTCAAGCCTGCGTGGTTCCACACCAAAGGATGCGTTGTCTACGACGGTTGCCTATGTGAAACCGGATCATCTGAAGGCGAATACGAAATTTGAATACCGAGTTGATACGGGAGATGACTGGCAGAGTTTATCGGATAGCCAAGCCGAGTGGAAGGCGTCTCAAGACTGGTTTTTATTTGGCGAGTACGAATATTCTCAGGGAAAAGACATCACACGCGATATTTCAACCTCACGTATCGAAAAAAGGCAGGTGGGCGTCGCCTTCCGTCCGGTGGATTTTGATTGGTTCAACTGGCTTGGTCGCTGGACGCACTTACAGGACGACAGACCACGCGACATTGTTAGCGCCGATGGTGGTTTTTTTACTCAAAAATCTTCCTATAATGAGTTTGCTACGGAGTTTGCCTACGATCTGCCTTGGGTATTGACGCATTTCCAGTTCGTGAATAAATTTGTCTATCGCGATCAAGATTTGATTGCAGTGGCTGTGAATAATATTATCGAAACGCCGCAATCCCTTAAGGCCTATCTCGCGGTGTATCGCCTCAATTACCATCTTACGAATGTTATGGACATCGCGACCGAATTTCGTTCCTTAAGACAGAATGGGAGTGACATCAACACCTTGGAATATGGCCCTTTATTCGAACTCACTTACCAGATTCATAAAAACATCGCACTCGGTACAGGCTACAACTTTACCTCTTTCAAGGACGATCTGACTGTACTCGAAAAGAAAAAAGCAGAGGGCTTTTTTGTCCGGCTTCAGGGAAAATATTGAAAAAATATTTTTGCATGAAACATGTCTCGTAAGCTACCCCTTATTTTTATATTTTTACTTATCTCAAGCCTTGCCCAGGCCAAGTTACAGAATGGCATGGATGCAGACGTAGTGTTGGGGCAAAACAGTTTTAGTGACACCGATGCTATAGCCGCAAATCAATTTCAATTTAATCCTCGCGCAATGTCTGCGGTTGGTAACCGTTTTTTTGTTGCCGATTCAACAAATCGGCGCATTCTAATATGGAATAGTGTTCCAAAAGTGAATCGCGGGCCGGCGGATGTTGTGGTTGGGCAGGATCTTTTTACCGACTCTGGCGGTTCGGTCACTCAAAAAAATATTTCCCAACCATTGGGAGTTATATCCGACGGCAAAAGCTTATTTGTTGCTGATAATGGAGGTCGCCGTCTTTTGATTTGGAGGTCCATTCCGACGACAAATGGGACGTTGGCCGATGTTGTTTTGGGGCAAGCCAACTTCACATCAAGTACCAATATAAATCCCCCAACACAACGATCTACCAATGGCATTCGGGGAATTGCGACGTGCAGCGAGAAGTTATTTTCAGTCAATCGTAATCACAATGTTATCTTGGCCTGGAATACAATTCCTACTACGAATAATGCTCCGGGCGATTTTGTGATCGGTCAGCCAAATTTTACGTCCTCAACCGCAAATAATGGAGGTATCAGTGCAAGAACGCTATCGTCTCCTGAAAAAGCCGTTTGTGCCGGCGGTCGTTTTTATGTTGCGGATTCATCGAATAATCGAGTTCTGATATGGAACAAGATTCCAACAACAAACTTTGAGCCTGCAGACGTAGTGTTGGGTCAACCCGATTTTATTTCTAACAATAGTAATAACGGAGGGGTTAGCGCACGATCAATGGATTCACCGCAAGATCTTATTTCAGATGGTAAAAGCTTATTTATTGCCGATCAGAACAATAATAGAGTGCTGATTTGGAAGAGCGTTCCAACAAAAAATGGTCAACCAGCCGATTTTGTTATTGGTCAATCTGATTTTCATTTAAAGGATGCTGGCGTTTCACAAAGGCAATGTGCTGCGAGTTCAGTTACTTTTAACGGAAAGCAGCTTTTTGTTGGTGATACCACCAATCGCCGTATTCTCATCTTCAACCTCTCTGGCGAAAGCGGTATAGAATTAGGTCCCCAATTCACCCAGGGAAAGTCTCTGGTGGGGAAGGTTTTTGAAGACAAGAACGGTAACGGAGAACAAGATGGCGGTGAAAAAGGAATGGAGGGGGTTAAAGTAGCCAGTGATTCAGGCATCTACGCTATCACCGATAGCGATGGCAAATACCACTTCCCTTACATCGAAACAGGCCAAAGAGTACTAAAAATAGATGAATCAACGCTTCCCGAAGGCTCTAGCATCACAACCGAATCCCCGAGAAAAATCACCATCACAGAAGGTATTCTCTCTAAGGTATCTTTTGGTGTACGTCTGACGGGCGACGGCGTTGATCAGGTCCATAATGCACCCTTACTCAAAGCTTCTATTTTCCAAGACCCTCTACTTCTTAAACCTAAACTCTCTATAGATGCTACCCAAGATAAAGATAAGCTCACATTCACCATCCACACCAACTACTCTTTATTTATTAAGAAAGCCGAAATCATTCTCTACGATAACTACCTGAAACCCTTCGAAACCATAGAGCTGCCAAGCCCCATCCCTTATGAGTACTCTCTATATATTAAAGATCTTCCTGATACTTTTAATTATCAATTGAAGGTTATGGATAGTCGCAGCCGTGAGGACAGAACGAAGGTAGCCGCAATTATGATACAATAATCTCCTATGATACTTCCCTTTAGGAATAAAACCCCCCAAATCCATTCATCCGCCTTTGTGGCTCCCGGTGCCCACGTGATAGGCAAGGTGACGCTCGGTGAAAACGTGAGTGTCTGGTTTGGGGTAGTGCTGCGCGGTGATATCAACACGATAAAAGTGGGGAGTGGCAGCAATATCCAGGATGGTTCGGTGTTGCATGTAGACCACGACAAACCCTGTGCCGTCGGAAAGAACGTTATCATCGGGCATCAGGCCAATGTGCACGGCTGTTTTATCGGGAACAATTGTTTGATAGGCATCGGCGCGCTTATTTTAAGCGGCGCGCGCATCGGAAAAAATTGTCTCATCGGTGCCGGCGCTTTGGTGCGTGAAAATGCCCGGATACCCGATGGGTCGCTTGTTTTGGGTGTCCCGGGAAAAGTAGTCAGAAGGCTGACGCCCAACGAGATATCTCAATTTATTCCGCATGCAAAAAGCTACGTGAAATTGGCTAAAGAGTATAAAAAATTTTTAGGCTGAAGTGACAAGACTTATTATTATCCGCCATGCGGAGTCGGCGCTCAACGCCGAGCGTCGTATTCAGGGACATTGGGATTCGGGGCTAACGGCCAAAGGATGTTATCAGGCTGAGTGTTTGGCCAGGCGTTTGAAAAAATATAAGCTCCATAAAATTTATTCGAGTGATCTCGGACGCGCCTATGCCACGACGCGCGCAATCGCAGGTCATCACCGCATCCGGGTCATCCGGGACGCCGATTTGAGAGAGATCCACCTGGGGGAATGGGAAGGTAAAACACCCGCAGAGGTGGACAAGCTGTACAATAAAGGCTACAAGAAGTGGCTTAAAAAACCGTCCTCGGTGCGTATCCCGAATTCGGAAAAAATAAGTATTTTTCGAAAACGAGTGACGGGATGCGTGGCACGCATTGCAAAAAGTAACCCGGATAAGACCGTGGTTATTGTCACTCATGGAGGAGTGCTCACGGCACTTCTGGCCGAATGGCTAAAAACAGAGTTTGATCACTTACTTTTGAGTCTGGATATTGAGAATACGAGTCTCACGGTTGTTGAATTCAAAGGGCGGCGAGTACGGCTCAAAACGATCAACGATTCATCGCATCTGATCGGAACAAAAAAATATGACAATGCAAACTATCATCAACATTCTTGACCAGACGCCGGATGAACTCCGGAAAAAATTCTCTGGCTCCGGCATTGAGGCGTACCGTGCGGACCAGGTGTTGGGCTGGATCTACGGAAAAGGCGTGTACGAATTCGACAGAATGACGAATCTGCCCATGGATTTAAAGAAAAAAATATCCGAATCTTTCTTGGTCGGTATGCCGGCCGTCACTCAAGCCCAGCGCTCCGACGACGATAAAAGCACGAAGCTCCTTCTAAAATTGAAGAATGATGATCTGGTTGAAGCGGTGTACATGCCGATCAAAGATCGCGAGACGGTTTGTGTGTCATCTCAGGTGGGCTGCAAATTCCATTGTGCTTTTTGCGCGAGCGGCCAGGACGGTTTTTTCCGCAATCTCACGGCCGGTGAGATCATCGCACAGATTCTTCATGCGAGGGACCTTTCGCCCGCAAAACGCATCACAAATGTGGTGTTTATGGGCATCGGAGAACCGTTCGACAATTATACGGCGCTTCTTAAGACCATACGTATTTTGAATTCACCCAAAACATTAGGGCTGGGCGCACGCCGCATGACGGTATCCACCTGCGGCATCATTCCCAAAATACAAAAATTCGCCGAAGAAGGCATTCAGGCGGAGCTTTCTGTCTCTTTGCATGGTGCCACAGACCGCGTGCGCGGACTTATCATGCCGGTCAACACAGCTTTCCCAGTTAAACCTCTCATCACGGCCTGCAAGGCCTACATTAAAAAAACGGGCCGCGCTATTACCTTCGAATATATTCTCATAAAAGGCGTTAACGCGGGGCCCAAGGACGCCGGTGACTTAGCCAAGCTTTTGAGGGGAATGGTTTGTAAAGTGAACCTTATCCCGATGAATGCGATCCCCGAATTCGATCATGCGGCGCCGACGTATCAGGAGACCGTGCAGTTCCAGCAGGTTTTACAGACCCAGGGCATCAAAACCACGGTGCGATTTTCAAAAGGCCGTGATATCCAGGCGGCCTGCGGGCAGCTGCGCTCCGTGAAACTAAAAGGACAGGCGAAGAAAGGAGTTAAGGTCGGTGAACATCGAAGCGCTTCTCGGTAATATCGGGCAGATTATTCAGGTCAATCCCGTCTTGGCTTTTATCGCGGTATTTATTGCCGGCGTTCTCGTGAGCTTTACACCCTGTGTGTATCCTGTGATCCCTTTGACGCTGGGATTCATTGGTGCGCGGTCAGCCGGAGGGCGGTGGAAGGGTTTTTTTCTTTCGCTGATTTATGTGCTGGGAATGGCCGTGACCTATGCGGTGTTGGGCGCTTTTGCAGCGCTTTCCGGAAAACTTTTTGGACAAATTGGCTCACACCCTGTTTCTTATTTTATCGTCGCAAATGTTTGCTTATTCTTGGGACTCTCAATGTTGGATGTTTTTCAGATCCCGCAGTTTTCCCTGGTCAAGGCACCGGGGGCTAAGCATAAAAAAAGCTGGGTGGATATTTTTGTTGTCGGCGTCATCTCAGGGCTTATCGTGGGCCCCTGCACGGCGCCTGTTCTGGCCGTTATTCTTGTCTACGTCGGCTCGAAACAGAATGCTATATACGGATTTTCGCTTTTGTTTGTTTTTGGATATGGGGTGGGATTTTTACTGATTCTTTTGGGGACGTTCGCCGGGCTTCTGTCCAACTTGCCAAGATCAGGTGTGTGGCTTGAACGAATAAAAAAATTATTTGGGTGGATGCTCTTATTTGCGGCAGAATATTTTCTAATAAAGATGGGGGGACTTTTAGTATGAAATTTGCAGTAAGAACCATCACGGTGCTGTTATTTATCAGCGCTTTTATGACCACGGGATGCGCTGACGCTGACAGTGTGAATAGATCCGGATCATCAGCCCCATCGAATAATTTTACACTGAAAGACGTGACCGGCGCCAGCGTGAGTCTCGACGGTCTTTTACAAAAGAATAAAGCCGTGCTCGTGAATTTCTGGGCTACCTGGTGTCCCCCGTGCCGTGAAGAGATACCCGATCTTATTGCGCTTCAGGCTAAAGACAAAGACAGAGGCCTAACCATACTGGGCGTGGACGTGGGGGAATCACCGACGAAAGTCGGCAATTTTGTAGAAAAATTCGGCATCAACTACCCCGTGGTGTTGGACAGCGAAATGAAGGTTAGCGAAAGTTACCGCGTGGTGGGGATACCGACCACCTATCTCATGAATTCTCAAGGCAAGATCATCGGCCAATATCACGGCTTCACTCGCGACCTCGAGTCCGACGTCGAAAAAGCGCTGCAGTCGTAGCCAGTTGTGAAATTTAAAAAAGGCTCGGTTCGCAGGAGCCTGCATTTCTCTCTCGTTGACGGTCTTTTCACGGCGATGATGATGGGCGTCAGCGAAAGTTATCTTGTGCCTTACGGCATAGCGCTCGGAGCGACGCCGGGGCAGGTCGCATTCCTGGCATCCGTACCGGCGCTTGTCGGCGCCGTTCTTCAGATCCGTTCCGCAGAAGTTACCGCCCATATCGGTTCACGCCTCAAGCTCATTAATTTCGTTGTTTTTTTTCATGCCGTTGCCTGGCTTCCCATCATTTTTATTCCTTATCTATTGTCCTCGAATAGCGGAAGACCGCTCGGGCCCTGGATACTTCTGGCCGCCGCTACCGTTTTTACATCGTTCGGTGCATTTGCGGTGCCGGCCTGGCAGAGTCTCATGTCGGATTATATTCCGGTAAAAAAAAGAGGGCATTATTTCGGATGGCGTAACCGGCTGCAGGGATTTCTCACTGTATCGGTGTCCATCGCGGCGGGGTTTCTGCTTAATTATTATGGAAAAAACCGTATCGTCGGATTTACGATCATCTTCGTTTTTGCCATGGTATGCCGTTTCATGGCCTGGACGTGCTTACTCCGGATGTCCGAGCCTTTCCGCCGCACGACGCATGACGATTATTTTAGTTTTTGGGATTTCGTGAAAGGCATGCGCAACCGCAATTTCGCGCGTTTTGTGCTGTTTGTATCGCTTATGAGCTTTGCGGTGAATATCTCAGCGCCTCTTTTACCTGTGTTCTTATTGCAGGATTTGCATTTCGACTACGTCGCGTACATGATGGTGATGACGACGGCGGCGTTCTCAGGCTTTTTTTTCCAGAAGCAATGGGGGTATGCAGCGGATCGCTCCGGCAATATTCGTGTTCTAAAAATAGCGGGGTGGGGCATAGCGCTCGTTCCTATTTTCTGGATATCCTCGAGGAACCTGGTGTATTTATTTTTTGTGCAGCTGGTAGCGGGAGCTTTCTGGGGCGGGTTTAATCTTTTGGTTTTAAATTTTATAATGGAGGCGACGACGCCCGAGAAACGCATCCGCTGTATTTCTTATTTTAATGTGACAAATACCGCGGCGTTATTCGTCGGCGCATTATGCGGCGGCGCACTGATTCATCATCTTCCGACCGTGTCAGGTTATTCGTATCTGGCACTTTTTTTATTGTCCTGTGCCGGCAGGCTGCTTGTAATGGTGTTCACATCCAAAATGGTCAAGGAAGTACGTACGTCCTTATAGACCGGATAGCCCTGAAAAAGAAAAGTTGACGCCCCTGTTCAATTGAGATACAATTTCAATTGAGACTTATTCTCAATTGAAGGAAAAGATCCGTGCTGATGGGTAAAGACACAAATCAAACACCGCGCATTCTTGATACGGAGGAGATATTCGGCCATGAACGGGCCGTTATCATTCGTCATGCAGGAGAAAGCTACCGTCTGCTTATTACGAAGCAGGGGAAGCTCGTCCTCAACAAATGATTCCCCTGCATCCGGTGCTGGTGCATTTTCCGTTAGCGTTTTTTATACTGGAGTGCGTATTTCTTACGCTCTGGCGGGTTCGCGGCGATGATAAATATTTGGATTTTTCGTTGTATCTTTTTGTGCCGGCTTATATTTTTTTGTGTGCCGCGATGGTCAGCGGCTATCGTTCGTCAGGCGGGTTCGGCAAGATGGGTGATTTGACGCGTCAACATTTTTATGCCTCGTCAGTATTTTTTGTTATCAGCACTTTGCGCGCATTTGTATGGAAGACGGCGCGGAAAAATTTGACGCTTCAGCTTGTGAGCGCGTGGGTCGGTATCGTGGTGCTGTTTTTGGCTGGTTATTGGGGAGGATTGCAAGTTTATTCGTAAAAAAGCCAGGGAAATAGGAAGTACCGAGCTAAAAATTGAAATAGGACCGTAAGGAGCAAGCAATGATGTCGTTAATTAAAAAACTAGTGATGACCGTGATGCTGGCAGGCGTGTGTATAAATGCGGAGGCCAATGAGCGGCTTTTCACATACACCTACGAGCCTGAAACCATGCCTCAAGGAGGTTTGGAATTCGAGCAGTGGGCAACGCTCCGCTCGATACGAAACGATGAAGTGGGGCAGAACCACTACACGCGCTGGGACCTAAGGCAGGAATTGGAATATGGCGTGACGGATTATTACACGCTGTCTTTGTATTTAAACGAAAAGTCCGAGTATTTTCGGGACCCCGCGACCAATACGAAGACGGATGATTTTTCCTTTGACGGCGTGTCGCTGGAAAATAAATGGATGATTTTGAATCCCGCCGAGCACCCAATCGGGCTGTCACTGTATCTGGAGCCGCGTCTGGGAAACGGCGAATTTGAACTGGAAGAGAAAATTATCTTGGGCCAGCGTTTTGGCGCCAATCAGGATTGGAAATGGGCTTTCAACGCGACCCATGCGACGGAGTGGAAAGATGCGGAAGAGCCGGATGAGGATGATGAGACCGAAGGCGAGCTCGAATTTACTTTCGGTATTACTAAACAACTTAATAAAAACTGGAACCTTGGCGTTGAATTTCGTAATCACAACGAAATACCGGAGTATGATGACTGGGCGCATACTGTTTTTTTTGTCGGGCCGGTGGTTACCTATCGTGCAGAAAAATGGTGGATCTCGGTCACTGCGATGGCGCAGGTCTATGGCAAGAATTACCAGGATGTCGATCCGGACGGGGAGCCTGATTTTGTGCTAGACGAGCATGAATACATCAACGTCCGATGCATCATCGGTATCAGTTTCTAGGTTTTTTTTCGCTTTGTGCGGTGCTTGCCCTCGCTTGGGCTGACCCGGCCTTAGCGGATGAAAAAGCGCTTGCGTTTGGGAAGAAGCTTTACCTCGTTAAATGCGCCAAGTGTCACAAGCTTTACGACCCGCAGCGGTACGATGACGAAGCCTGGGCTAAATGGATGGGTAAGATGAAGAACAAGGCGCACTTGGATGATGAAAACTACAGACAAATTACGGATTATTTAAACACGATAAGAAAAAAATAAATATGCTGCAAGCGTTCATCATTGTATTGCGAGAAGGCTTTGAATCCTTCCTCATCGTCGCGATTATTTTCGCATATTTAAGAAAAACCAACCGGTCTCATCTCTTGCCGGCTGTCAATTGGGGCGTCGCGGCGTCCCTTTTGACGAGTACGGCGTTTGGATATTGGATATTGCAGGGCGCAAGCCAGCCTCTGTGGGAAGGTATTTTAGGTCTCGCGTCATCGGTGCTCGTCGGCGCTTTTGTCGTGCATATGTGGCGCATGGCCCCTCATCTCAAACAAGACATGGAGAAAAAACTTTCCCGCGTCACGGCTCCCCAGGACGCAAAAGGCATGTTTGCCGGAATATTTATTTTTACCGTTTTCATGATTACGCGCGAAGGAATGGAAACAGCACTCCTCCTTATCCAGGTGCATGAGCCAAGCCGCATCACGGGTATGATTTTGGGGCTGGCCGCTGCGGCTGCGCTGGCGTTCGTTTGGGTGCGTGTGGGGCACCTGATCAATCTGAAACTTTTTTTTCAGGTTACAGCGCTGTTTCTGATGCTTTTTATTTTACAGATTCTTTTGTATTCTTTTCATGAATTTAGCGAAGCGGGTGTATTGCCAAATAGTGAGGTTTGGCATGTGGCGACCGAGCCGTATTCACCGGAAGGCATCTACGGCCGCTGGATCTCGCTCGGGATGGTGGCCGTGTGCGGGGTGTGGCTTGCCATCGCGTGGATAAAAGATAAATTTATAAAAGCGAACGCAAAATCGCACCAATGATAAAAGAAGCTGAGGCTTCATTTACAGAGTTTTTAGAAAAAAAATCACTTAAACTAACCAGTCAGCGCCGGACTATTTTGCGGCAGGCCATCGAAGCGCAGGGGCATTTTTCAGCGGAAAAGCTGCTCGAACTTTCCAAGAAAAAAGACAAGACTATTTCCAAAGCAACGGTTTATCGCACACTCACTTTATTAAAGGAAAGTAATATCCTGGAAGAGCAGGATTTTGGTGAAGGAAAAAAAGTCTACGAACGGTCTCAGGGGCGAAAGCATCATGACCACCTTGTTTGTATCCGTTGCGGGCGCATCATCGAATTTGAGAATGACGCCATCGAAAAGCTGCAAGACCGGGAAGCCACACGACAAAAATTTCACATCGTCTATCACAGCCTCAAATTATTCGGTTTCTGCAAAAACTGCTCTTAATTCAACAAATGTAACCGGCAGGGCCTGTCGAAGGGGAAGGTCTATTTGTCTCCGCCATCAAATCGCACGAGCGATTTGTGGACGGATCCGTCCTCTGGCGGACTCGCCGTCTATTAGCGGCTCCGGGCAAATAGACCTCGCCCTTTGCCACCCGTCGGGTTCTCTTTGTTTTAATAGAACTCTCATTAGCGAATGGTCTAGGACCCCGGAAGTGGCCCTTGGGGGCGCGTTTGTCGTTTGCGAGCCATGGAAACCCACTTTCACACACGAGCAAACGACAATCGAGCGACAGATTTCCTCGGAGGGGAAATCCGAGCGCTGACCCCAAGGGCCACTTCCGGGGTCCGGGACCTAGCAATGGGTATGCTCGAGAGCTGGCGGGACTATCTGGAGGTTATGATTATTGAATTAATTTTGCGATTTTGGCGTGGGCGGCGGAGAAGGGATACTGCGTAATATTTTTTTGGCTCACCCAGGCGCGTTGCCATGAATCCTGCGGCAGTTTGATGAGCGGCGCCACTGTTTCAAACACGTGAAGCGCTTCCAGGTGATGGGTGTAATTACGCTTTATGACGGCTAGAGGTTTCAGAACTCCGGACTTGTAACTGAATTTTTCTGAGACCAGTTTTTCAGTCTTAGTTAGAATTTCCGGAGGACCTATTTTTTTATTTTTAACAAGTTTCCATTCCGGGAATTCCCACAGTCCTCCCATGATTTTTCCCACAGGCCGCCGCTCGATTAAAAACTTTCCGTTTTGCCGCAAAATCACCGCAGCTGCCGTGACGCGAACCATTTGTTTTTTATTTTGTTTCGTCGGAAATGCCTCAGGATTTTTTAATGTAGTTGCTTTACAGAACGAGCGGATGGGACAGATAAGACAGGCGGGATCATTTTTAGCGCAAACAAGCGCGCCAAGTTCCATCAGCGCCTGATTAAAATTTCGCGCCTGTCCTTTAGGGATCAATTTTTCCTGCAATTCCCAAAAAATCTCGCGGTTAGCCGGTACGTCAATGGGTTTATCGATCGCGTAAATGCGCGAAAGGACGCGTAGGACATTACCGTCCACTATCGGCCGCTCTTGATTGAAAGCGATGGACGCGATGGCGCCTGCCGAATAGCGACCGATCCCTTTTAAGGAAAGGATCGAATTAAAATCCGAGGGAAATTTGCCTTTAAATTTTTTAACGATTAATTTAGCAGTGTGATGCAAGTTTCGAGCGCGTGAATAGTAGCCTAAGCCCTCCCAAAGCTTTAACACTTTCTTTTCATCGGTGGCCGCAAGGGATTTTATATCCGGAAAAGTCTTGAGCCAGCGCTCATAAAAGGGAAGTGCCGTCTCGACCTGTGTTTGTTGGAGCATCACTTCTGAGATCCAAACTTCATAAGGACGGTAATGCTTCCGCCAGGGCAGGGGGCGCTGGTTTTTTTGGAACCATTTCAGGAGCGCGTTTTGGAATGGCATGAGATTATGATACCACGTATAATCCAAGTCTATGCTTTCAGCACTTAAAGAGCACCGGAAACCCCTATTATTTCTCGCCGTTTTGTGCGGAGGATTGTTTGCCTTTAAACTGGGCGCGTATGGCCTGCTTGATCCCGATGAGCCGTTTTATGCCCTGACGTCCAAAGAGATGCTCACTGCCGGTAATTGGCTTGTACCAACCTTATTCGGCGAACCCCAGTTTGAGAAACCCATATTTTTTTACTGGCTTGAAATGGTCAGTTTTAAAACTTTCGGATTTCACGAATGGTCCGCAAGGCTGGCTCCGTGCCTAGCCGGATTTATCACGGTATTTCTCACCTATGCTTGGGCTCAAGTACTTTTTCGTAATAAGCAGATCTCTTTCCTGGCGGCGCTTATCCTCGCCACAGCGGCAGAATATGTGGTGATGACGCGAGTTGTCCTGACCGACATGGTGTTTTGTTTTTTTGTGACGGCCACTTGGTTCTTCTCGAGTCTCGGCCGCGAACGCGCCGCTTTTTTCTTTTCTGCGCTGGGGTCTCTGACCAAAGGTCCGTTGGGTTTTATGATTCCTTTTATGAGTATGTTCACAAAAAAAAGCACGGAGCGTTTTAAAGGACTGTGGGTATTTTTTTTGACGGCAGTTCCGTGGTATGGCTACATGGTTTGGCGGTTTGGTACAGCTTTTTTGTATGATTTTTTTATCCATGAAAATGTGCGGCGTTTTTTTATTGCCGAGCACAGGGGCATGGACCGTATCTTTTTTTATCCTGCGGGATTTCTGGGCGGATTTTTTCCGTGGAGTGTTTTTATTTTACCCACGCTTTTTTACGGTATCCGGCAGGCCATAAGGAACCGTTCATGTATTCAGAAAATTTTTTTCGAGCTCTCCCTGGGATTCTGGCTCCCACTTCTGTTTTTTATGATGGCTAAATCTAAACTGCTGAGTTACACGTTTCCGCTTTATCCGGTCCTGGCTATTTTGATGGCTGCGTGGGGAGCGCGTTTTTACAGGGCCGTTTCTATGGGCGCTAAAATAAAAGCGTCTCTCTGGCCTTGGGCCATTGCCGTCTGGGGGGTGTTTCCGCCGGCACTGGTTGTTTCGGCGTTTCTTTACAGCCAAAAAAGTGCCCCTGAAGTTTTTTGGCCGGTTATTGTGATCGGGTGTGTGCTCGTGCCTTTGAGCTGGGCGGCTTTTATTAGTTTGTGGCGACGCCATCTCAGAGTGATGATCGCCTGTCTTACGGTCATGATGGCGGGGTTTGCGGTGCTGGCCTATTCGTGGATGCTGCCCATGGTGGATGTCATTTTTTCCTCCCGAAAATGGGTTGAGTGGTACAACGAGGACGCACGTAGCTCCGGCGGGACTACGATCGCGGCTAGTAAAATCTATGTGCGAGGCGTTTCTTATTATTCCGGTCAAAGCCGCGCAGCCGTCGTCTCAGAGAACGGCCGCCGTGCATTCTATACCCGGCATGCCATTCCCATCTATTCCGATCAGACGGCTTTTCTTGCGATCCCTCAAAAAGAATATCCACTTTTTTGTTTTTTAAAGCTAAAAGAACTGAATTTTTTGAAAAGGATATTAGATTCACGTTTCCGCATCGAAATACTCCACGAGCACCCGACTAGAGTGTTGATTAAGCTTCAGAGAACGCCCACTTTATGACCTCTGTTACTTTCGTATTTAGAAAAAATGATCGTGTTCTCATCGTAGCGGCACATCCTGATGACGAAGCGCTTGCGGCTGCCGGCATTATACAAAAAGCGCGTGTCGCTGGCGCTCGGATCAAAGTGATCTATCTGACGCATGGGGACGGCAATATGCTGGCCGGGATTTTTCACCTCAAAAAACCAATTATGACCAGGAAGATACGCGCCAAAATGGCCGATGGACGGAAAAATGAGGCGACACAAGCCATGAAGGGGCTTGACGTGAAACGCGGCGACCTTGTTTTTCTGGGGCATCCGGACCTGGGGCTCATGGCCCTATGGAGAAAAAAAAGAGCGCATGTGGTTGACGGGTTGGCCGCCAAAATGGCTCTTTTTGATCCAACCCTTATTTTGGCACCGGCTGGTTTTGACCGTCACTCCGACCACCAAGCGGCTGGTTATTTTATACAGGCGGCGCTGGAAAAAGGAGGGGGGTCTTTCGTCCCAAAGGTATTGTCCTATCTCATCCACAGTTCTCATTGGCCACATCCAAAAGGATACAAACCGGAAGAATTTTTAATGCCGCCTAAAAAATGGACGAATAAAAAAAACTGGCTCACTGTCCACCTATCGCCGGCGGAGCGTAAAAAAAAATATGAAGCACTTCTCTGCTACAATAGTCAGATGAGTTATAGCCGGAATTTTTTATTGTCATTCGCACGCAGAAACGAACTTTTTTGTACCTACTGAGGCTTCACTAATTAATGGGCACACTGGCTGAGCTGATTTTGAAGCGAGACAAGGAAAGAGGAGGAGGCATAGTGTTAACTATGCCAACGACGAATGACGCAGGCACAGCCCAAAAGCGGCCAGCCCCTTCGGGGAAGCTCTCTTTTTGGCCGTCTGCCGCGTTGTTCCTCCTTGATGTGTCGCAGAGGACACACCTTCGTCGTCACGCCTTGCATCCAGCCAAAAAGAGGGCTTCCAGTGTGCCCATTAATTAGTGAAACCTCAGTGACCGTAGACGAAAACGTACAAAAGCCTTATAATACGGGCAAACAGGAGACAGCGTGACCTTCAAAACAGAAAATAGATCGCAAACGTTGTTCGCGTTGTTCCTGATTATCTCCGGAATGGCACTGCGACTTTTGCCGCACCCATCCAATTTTACGCCCATTACCGCCATCGCTCTATTTTCCGGCGGCTTGTTTCCAGCCGCGTTGGCATTGACCGTGCCGCTGCTACTCATGATCGGAAGCGATATTTTGATCGGTCCGCACGATTTGTTTATTTTGACCTGGGGATGTTTCTTTCTCGTAAGCCTGATCGGTTTAAGAATAAAAAATAATTTAAATCCGGGCAAAATTTTTTATGGAACTCTCGCGGGCGCCAGCATATTTTTTATCGTTACGAACCTCGGCGTATTTCTATTTCAATCGATGTATTCAAAAACGTGGGCAGGGCTTGGCCAATGTTTCTGGCTGGCACTTCCGTTTTTCCGAAATTCTCTCGCCGGTGACCTGTTCTATTCATTCGTGCTGTTTGGTCTCTTTGCCGTTGCCACGAAGCCGGCCCAAAAAAATGCTTTTGGCAAATGAACGAAGCGTCTAAAAAAACGATTTTACGCACTATTCCGTACGGCTTATACGTCATTGGCGTAAGAAACGAAGATGCTTTTCATGCATTTACCGGAAGCTGGCTTTCACAGTGTTCGTTGAAACCTCCGCGTGTGATGCTGGGTGTTCGCCACGGAACGCATTCTCTGGAAATGATAGAAAAAGGAAAAGTATTTTCAGTTAATTTTTTGGCCAAGTCCGATAAAAAAATACTGGAACAGTTTTTTAAACCGACCCCCGCCAGCGGCAATCGCTTCGGTGAGGTTGCTTTTCATCCCGGTAAAACGGGAGCGCCGGTGCTGGAGCAGGCCACTCATTTCCTGGAATGTGAATTAAAAAATATTTTTGAGGCCGGAGATCATTCTATCGTGATCGGTGAAGTTGTTGAAGCGGAGATACTCAAAAACGAAGCGCCGCTTGTCATGGGCGACACGCCTTGGCATTACGGCGGTTAATTTTTTCCCATTATTGAAATGGAGCGAGATGGAACGGAGTAAGTGGCGAAAGAGCTCTGGGTTTCCCAGAATTTCACTTTTGAGATGGGGAGTTTTTTGGAATCGGCGTAATCAAAAATAAGTTTAGCCAAAGCCTCGGCCGTAGGGTTGTCATTCATGACGAAATAGGGCTCCTTTATTTTTCTAAAAATAAGGACAAGCGGGTCATCCTTCCTTAAAATCATCTTGTGGTCGAGAGCTTTATCCACCCACTCCTGTATGATGCCCTTGATATCTCCGAAATCGTATACCATGCCGCGCTTGTCCAGGGCATTGGTGGACAGCTCAATCTCGATGACGCCGTTGTGGCCGTGGGGATGGGCACATTTGCCGTCATAGTCCAGAAGGCGGTGACCATAGCAGAAATGAATTTGTTTTGTGACGGTGTACATAATTTCCTTATAAGTATAGCCATTGTATTATCCCACTGTCAACGAAGTGCTTCATTTGGATCTATTAATCCAGGTAACCGACGGGGCCTGTCAAAGGACGAGGTCTATTTGTCCTCGCCGTCTATTAGCGGCTCCGGGCAAATAGACCTCGTCCTTTGCCACCCGTCGGGTTCTCTGGGTTTTAATAGAACACTCATTAGCTAATGGTATAGGACCCCGGAAGTGGTCCTTTGGGGCGCCTTTGAAGTTTGCGCGCCATGGAAACCCACTTTCACACACGCGCAAACTTTAACGGAGTGTGGATTTCCTCGGAGGGGAAATCCATACGTCGACCAAAAGGACCACTTCCGGGGTCCGGGGCCTGGCTAAGGGTGTTCTTCGGGAGTGGGCAGGACCCGTCGGTTAATTTAAAGGCATTGTCAGATGGTTGATTAAACTATGGACCGGCCGCCGTCGACAGTCAAAACGGTGCCGTTGATGAAGTCGTTTTCGAGAAGAAAAATAACTGCATTTGCGATATCTTCCGGAGTTCCTATACGGCCGACAGCTGTCAAGTTAGCAATCGCCTTAACTTCATCTTGAGAAAAATTCTCAGGCATCATGACGGGGCCGGGGGCGACGGCATTGACCGAAACTTTGGGGGCGAAATCACGCGCTAACGCTTTAGTCAGTGTGATGAGGCCACCTTTAGAAGCGCAGTAGGGGGCGTAGTCCTTGTAAGGGCGTATTCCACTCCAATCGGCAATGTTGATAATCTTGCCTCCCGTTCCATTCGCCATACGGGAAGCTAATTCCTGCGAAAGAAAAAAAGGACCTTTGAGGTTTGCATCCAGGAGTTCATCCCAGTTTTTTTCGGTGACCTCTCGAATGGGAGTTTTATAGAAGGCCGAAGCGCTGTTAATCAGTATGTCAACGGGAGTCGAGATTTTTTTGGTCATGGCGTGTATCTGGTCCACACGGGAGAGGTCGGCCTGTAAGATTTCGCAGGAGACACCCAGTGCCTTTATTTCCGACGCGGTTATTTCGGCTTCAGTGAGTGAGTTGTGGCAGTGGAGTAGTATGGACGCGCCTTTTTTGGCTAGAGCCAAGGCGATAACGCGCCCGACCCGCTTGGCGCCGCCTGTGATAAGCACGCGTTTTTTTAAAAGTTCCATAGAAGCATCCTATCGCTTAAAATAGGATTATGGAACACTATTTTTTTGACAACACCCAACGTAGGCACCCGGCATGAAAATCGCTGTTTTTGACATAGGCACTAACTCCATTCATATGCTGGCGGTAGATATCAAGTCTGATGGTTCGTTTGAAGTCCTTACACACCAAAGAGATACGACAAGACTAGGCGATGGGAGCTTTAAGTCCAAACGTCTTCAGGCGTCGGCCATGAACCGCGCGATAGAAGTTATTGAGAGTTTTCGCAAGATCGCCAAAAGATATCAGGTTAAGGCGACAGTCGCGGTCGCGACCAGCGCCGTCCGCGACGCAAAGAACGGCGGTGTTTTTGTGGAGACTATACGTAAACGCACCGGAATTAAAGTCGAGGTGGTAACCGGAGAGGAAGAGGCTCGTCTTATTTTTCTTGCGGCCATCCACAATATGCCGAGAAAAAATAAGCGGACGCTTGTTGTCGACATCGGCGGCGGGAGTGTTGAGCTTATTCTTGGAAATGACAAGAATGTGTATTTTATGGATAGCTTCCGTCTTGGCGTGACGAGACTCACAGACCGTTTTATTTCTCACGACCCGCCTCTCAAAAAAGAAATTAGACGCATCAAAATACATATACGTAAAAAATTAGGCCGCGCCGCTAAAAAGATAAAAAAAATCGGTTTCTCAGAGATAGTGGGAACTTCCGGAACGATGATCAACCTCGGGTCCCTTGTTCATGAGAAAAAATACAAAACTCCTCTGCGGCGCGTGAACCTTTTCCATGCGGATGTTACGACTTTTGAAAAAGTCTATCATGAACTGCTTGAAAGCGACTGGAGAGGGCGCATCAAAATGAGAGGCTTGGATCCCAAGCGCCTCGACATTATTATTGCGGGGGCTGTGTTTGTGAAAACGCTTTTAAAGATGTTGGGTGCCCATTCTTTAACGCTTTCTTCGAGCGGTATCCGTGAGGGTATTATCCTCGATTTCATCAATAAAAATGGTACAATCATAGGCCAAAAGGCACGCCATGGGACTTTTCGATAAAAAACACGAATATCCGGGTAAACTCATCATCGTTGAAGGTGTCGATGGTTCGGGAAAAAGCACCCAGATTTCACTTCTAAAGAAATGGCTCGAATCTCAGGGTTTTTCCATATTCTTTACTGAATGGAACAGCTCCGAGCTTGTCAAAGAGACCACAAAAGAGGGTAAAAAGAAAAACCTTCTAACCCCGACCACTTTTTCGCTGCTGCATGCTACGGATTTTGCAGACAGGCTCAACTATCAAATCATTCCTCCACTCAAGGCCGGAATGATCGTCTTGGCTGATCGCTACGCTTACACGGCTTTTGCCAGAGACGTGGTGCGCGGTGTGCATCCGCAATGGGTGCGCAATCTCTATAGCTTTTCTGTAAAGCCGGATATCAGCTTTTATTTTCGCGTGCCTATTCAAACCGCCTGTGACCGCATCATTTCGGGTCGTGCCGAGATAAAATTCCACGAGGCAGGGCTTGATGTCGAGCCGGCCAAGGATAAAGACATCATCACGTCTTTCAAGAACTTCCAGTCGAAGATCATTGATCAGTATGAAAAAATGGTCGAGGAGTTTAATTTTTCCCAGATTGACGCGGAATTGGATATCCATGATCAGCAGGAGATCGTCCGCGAGATTGTTATGAAGGGCGCATTAAAAGGATATTCTAAAAAGAGGACCATTTATGCCAAGCGACCCAAAGTTTTTTGGCGACGGTTTACCGTATCTTAAGCCGTTTACGCTGAAGGGTAAATTTATCTGCATCGAAGGCACGGACGGTATCGGCCGATCGACGCAGGTAGACCTTCTGAAAAATTGGCTTGAAGTTCAGGGCTACGCCGTGGTCGAGACCGGGTGGACCCGCTCGAACCTCATGCATAAATCCATCGAAATGGCCAAATCCGGGACCATGATGGATCGCATGACCTTTTCCCTTTTATACGCGACCGACTTCGCAGACCGGCTCGAGAACCAGATCATCCCGGCTCTGAAATCCGGGCACATCGTCATCGCTGACCGGTACATTTATACTGCTTTCGCGCGCGATGTCGTGAGAAATTCAAGCCAAAAATGGATACGGGATGTGTTTGGCTTTGCGCTCGTGCCGGACGTAGTTATTTATATGAAAATGGATATTGAGACACTGATCCCGCGTGTGATCGAAACGGGAGGCATGAATTATTGGGAAGCGGGTATGGACATGCACATGGGGCAGGACCTTTTCGACAGCTTCGTGAATTACCAGTCGTTACTGATTGCCGAATACGACAAGCTTTCAAAAGAATTCAGTTTTGAAGTTGTGGATGCCCGTAAAGGTGTGGATGAGATACACCACGAAATTCGGGATAAAGTGAAGGAAATACTCGGTCGGGTCAAAGCTCCGAAATAATGGCCAAATCGCTGATTCTCGTCATTGACGACGAAAAAGATATTTTAAAACTTCTCCAATATAACCTTGAAAAAGAAGGATACCAGACTGTAGCCGCCAAGACGGGCGAGGAAGGCCTGGAACTGGCTAAGCAGAAAAAACCCGCGCTTATTCTTCTCGATCTCATGCTTCCCGGGATAGACGGCCTCGAGGTCTGTAAACTTCTAAAGAATGATCCGGTAACCCGGACGATACCCATCATTATGCTTACAGCCAAGTCCTCGGAAGTGGACCAGGTCGTGGGGCTTGAGATAGGGGCCTCTGACTATGTGCCTAAACCGTTCAGCATAAAAGTGCTCCTGGCGAGGGTCAAGAACTTGCTGCGACAGAAAACTTCGGCCGTATCAACAAATATTATCCGCATAGACGGCATCGTCCTCGATAAAGAGCGCATGCAGCTCAAAGTCGACAATAAGCCCGTTGTCCTGACAAAAATAGAATTCAATATTCTGGCTTTTCTCATGGAAAATAAAGGAAAAGTTTTCTCGCGTGACAAGCTTCTGGACGGCGCATGGGGCTCCCAGACCTTTGTGATCGACAGGACTGTGGACGTGCACGTACGCAGCATCCGGCAAAAATTAGGTGCCCGCCGCGAATGCCTTCAAACGGTGCGGGGTTCAGGGTATCGTTTTGAAGACGCCTAACACCGTCCTTATTGTAATTCTTGCCGCGTCTCTTCTGTTGAATCTTGCAGCGCTATTCTGGATCCGTATTAAAAAGCAGAGCTGGCTGGAGTGGACGCGCGCGTCCCGCGATGCCTCGAAGAAACATGAAGAAGAGATTCAAACCGCTTCCGCTGTAAAGAACAGGATGCTTTCTGTGCTTGAGAGTATGACAGAAGGCGTTGTGGTCATCGATACCGATAAGAAAATACTACTCATGAATTCTATGCTGGCAGGTGTACTTGAAATAAACCCTCAAATGGTCCGCGGAAGCTATTTTTGGGAAGCGTTCCGTGACCCGGATATCAACGACATGATACAGGAGTCGCTGGACAAGCAGAGGTCGATCCGAAAGGAGCATAAAATCCTTCTTTTCGATACGCATTTCCAGATCCAGGTGTCTCCCGTTTTTAGCGATAAGCTGTTTCTCGGAGTGATTGCCGTATTCCATGACGTAACCAGGCTAAAAAAACTGGAAGAGATGCGTTCCGAGTTTGTGGCGAATGTTTCGCACGAGCTAAAAACGCCGCTAACCTCTATTTTGGGATATGTGGAAACCTTGAAAGAAGGCGCTCTGGAAGATAAGGAAAACAGCGGACGATTTCTTTCCATTATTGATGATCATGCAAAAAAGCTTCATGGTTTAATCGAGGACCTTCTTTTACTTTCTTCGGTGGAATCAGGCCGCGCGGAGATTCGCAAAGAAACGCTCGACCTTGGCGTGCTGCTTGACCGTATGGAGCCTTCTTTCGCCAAGCGCTTGAAAGAAAAACAGATCGTGCTTGTTAGAAAATTTGGAGACCACGAGGCGCATTTTCCGTCGGATGCCAAGCAGATAGAGCATGCGCTCTCGAACCTTTTGGATAACGCCATCAAATACAATACGACCGGCGGAAAAATCCTGGTGGGAATCGAAAAAAAATCAGGCACGGTGAATATCACTGTGACCGATACAGGCATTGGGATACCGGAAGCGGACTTAAACAGAATATTCGAACGTTTTTATCGGGTTGATAAAAGCCGCTCGCGAGAATTAGGCGGTTCAGGTCTTGGGCTTTCCATTGCTAAACATATTGTCGAACGCCACAATGGGCGCATAGAAGTCCGGAGTCGTTTGGGGGCCGGAAGCACCTTTTCAATTATACTGCCTGTGGATTAGAAGACAGATGACAGGATACAGATGACAGTCGGCAGATGAGAGGAGTATACTAAACCAATGGAACGCCATTTCGACGAAGAATTAACCCATCTAAAACAGCGGCTGCTCTATATGGCCGACACCGCGCAGGAAATGGTGGGGCTTGCGGTGCGAGCGCTTACCGATAGGAACCCGGCTTGCGCCCGAGAAGTGCTTGAACTTGAAAAAAAAGTCAATCATGCCGAAATCGAGATTGAGGATGAGGCGCTGAAACTTTTGGCGCTAAGACAGCCTGCGGCGAAAGACTTAAGACTTCTTACCGCTATTCTCAAGATCAATAATGACCTCGAACGAGTAGCGGATCAGGCGGTCAATATTGCCGAGATCTCTGATTTTCTTTTAAAAGAACCGTTGCTTAAGCCTCTGATTGATATACCAAAAATGGCGGGCTTGGCGCAGCGCATGATCAAAAATTCTCTCGACGCCTTTGTTCGGCACGACGCGGCGCTGGCCCAGCAGGTTTGCGAAGATGACGATGCGGTGGACCGTATCAATGACCAGATTTTCCGCGAGCTTTTGACCTACATGATGGAAGATCCAAAAAGCATCACCCGCGCTGTTGACCTTATTCTCGTCAGCCGCAACCTCGAGCGCATCGCTGACCACGCGACGAACATTTCGGAAGACGTGATCTTCATCGAGGAAGGTAAGAACATCAAGCACCACATCCAGGAAGAAAATAAATAACCAAGGAAGTTGCATGGAAGAAGTTTCTCGCCAAGGCGGCCGTGTTTGTGTTCTGGTTTCGGGCGGTGTCGAAAGCTCCGTGCTTTTGTCCGAAGCGCTGAATACTTATGACGAAGTAACACCTGTGTATGTGAAACACGGCCTGCGTTGGGAATACGCAGAAATATTCTGGCTCAAAAAATTCCTATGGCGCCTGAAATCATCCAAAATCCGCCTTCCGGAATATCTGGATCTCAACATGCGTGATATTTATACCGGTCATTGGAGTATTACCGGCAGTAAGGTTCCCGGCGCCGATTCCACCGATGACGCCGTCTATCTGCCGGGCCGTAATCTGATTCTTTTGACTAAGGTGGCTATTTTTGCGGCGCTTCGGGGTATTCCCGTCATAGAAATAGGCTTGCTTAAGACTAATCCCTTCCCCGACGCCTCGGCAAAATTTATAAAAAAGATTTCAGAGGCGCTCTCGGCAGGTCTCGGGAAGCCCTTGACGGTCGAGATCCCATTCTCACGCCTAAAAAAAGATGAGGTGATCCTCAAGGGAAAAAAATTACCCCTCGAATTGACCTTTTCTTGCATCAATCCGAAGGGCTATGATCACTGTGGTGATTGTAATAAATGCGTCGAACGAAAAAAAGCATTCTTTGCCGCAGGTATTTTCGATAAGACAAAATACCGTAAATCAGGCGTCTAGCAAAACTGTTCTTTTAGCTTCTCCGCATCCTGCATC
>JAHFFI010000139.1 GCA_023248025.1 Candidatus Omnitrophota bacterium | reverse complement strand
AGGGAATGCTCTATTTGCCCGGAGCCGCTAATAGACGGCGAGTCCGCCAGAGGACGGATCCGTCCACAAATCGCTCGTGCGATTTGATGGCGGAGACAAATAGACCTCGCCCTTTGACAGGCCCCGTCGGTTACAGGGCTTAATAGATGCGAGGGGCCACTTCCGGGGTCTGAGAGACTTACTCCGCTCCTTGACAAAATGAATACAATGTAATACACTTTAAGCATGCATGTTTTATATGGGAAACACGTCGCTAAGAAAGTTGAAAGAAATAAATTACCCAAAGAAGTGTGGATTGATTTCAAAGACGCGTTTGACAGTTTTGCGAGAAATAGAAACTTTAGATTATTTGATATCAAGAAATTGACGAATAAAGGGCCGCACGTTTATTACAGGCTTCGTATTCGGGGATATCGGGCTCTGTTTCACATGGATGATGAGCATGTTTACGTGGAAGATATCGGCCCCAGAGGAGGAATATACAAACCATGAGTGTCAAAACCATTCGATTCAATAAAGAAGAAGAAAGCATGCTTAAGACGATTCTTAGGCACTACCATACAGATTTTTCCGATTGCATCAAGGAATTAATAACGGAAAAATTGGAAGATCTGCGTGACATTGGTTATGTGAAGCGTTTAAAAGAAGGGAAGTCATCGGATTATTTGAATGCGCATCAAATTAGCAGTCTATTTGGTAAATAACAAAGACAATCATTTCGCCGCCTACGCATAACTCCTCAACCTAACTGGCGGTTCGAATCCATTAATCCAAGTAACCGACGGGGCCTGCCACGGGTAGTGCCCTATTTGTCCTCGCCCTTACGGGCTCCGGGCAAATAGGGCACACTACCCGTGTCACCCGTCGGGTTCTCTTGGTTTTAATAGAACTCTCATTAGCGAATGGTCTAGGACCCCGGAAGTGGTCCTTGGGGGCGCCTTTGAAGTTTGCGCGCCATGGAAACCCACTTTCACACACGCGCAAACTTTAACGGAGTCTCAATTTCCTCGGAGGGGAAATTGAGACGTCGACCCAAAGGACCACTTCCGGGGTCCGGGACCTGGCATGGGGTATGCTAGAGAGCTGGGGAGAGTATCCGACGGGTGGGCTTTCTTGTTGTCACGGGTTGGTATTTCTTATAAAATCATCGGGTTATGAGCGAAGACCTATTGAAAGAACGATTTAAAAAATACGAAGCGCTTAAAAAACTCGGCGTCGATCCTTTTGGCGGCAAGTTTCTCAAAGATATTTTCATTGGCCCCCTCAAAGAACATTTCGAAGAAAATAAAAAAGTCCGTACGGCCGGACGCGTGACGGCGGTGCGTGCCATGGGACAATCCACCTTCTGTGACCTGCGCGATGAGACGGAGCGCATTCAGTTTTTTATTAAAAAAGACAATCTGGATGAAAAGAGCTGGCAGGTATTTGAACTCTTGGATATCGGCGATATCGTGGGCGTGGAAGGCGAGCTTTTCAAAACCAAGACCGGCGAGATCACGATACGCGCACGCATCCTGACATTACTTTCCAAGAGTCTTCGTCCGATGCCGGAAAAATGGCACGGCCTCCAGGACGTGGAGCGCCGGTATCGTCAGCGCTACCTCGATCTTTTATCCAATGAAGAAAGCCGCGGGATTTTTCGCAAGCGTTCTCTCATCATTCGTTCGCTCCGCCGCTTGCTGGATGAGCGCGATTACCTCGAAGTAGAAACGCCGATGATGCATCCTATTCCGGGAGGCGCTGCGGGCAAACCTTTTAAAACACATCACGAGGCGCTCAACCTGGATCTTTTTCTTCGCGTGGCGCCGGAGCTTTATCTCAAAAGACTTCTCGTGGGAGGTTTTGACCGCATTTATGAGATCAATAAAAGTTTCCGCAACGAAGGGATTTCCACAAAACATAACCCGGAATTCACCATGCTCGAGGTCTACACCGCCTACAATGACGTGAATGACGTGATGGATCTCACGGAATATCTTGTGAAAACCACCGCGCAAAATGTCTTGGGGACGCTTAAAATCGAGAACGGCGAGAATATCATCGACCTGTCCCATTGGAAACGCGTGTCGTTCGCAAAACTCATGGAAGATTCATTCGGCATCCTTCCGGACGATGAGATCAAAGTCTGGGCCGAGAAATTAAAGAAGAAGGGCGTGAAGATGGAAGGCAAAGACATCTCGCGCATGCAGATCATTCATATCGTGGCCGAGCTCATCGATCCCGGTGCGGGAAGCAAAGAAGGCGGTAAGACCGTATTTAATCCCGTATTCGTGACGGATTATTTCACGGAGCTTTGTCCGCTTGCCAAGAAAAATAAAAACAACCCCGGTATCAGCGAGCGTTTTGAGCTGTATGTCGGCGGCATGGAGATCGCCAACGGCTATTCCGAACTTAATGATCCCATTGACCAGCGCGAACGTTTTCTGGAGGAATTAAAAGAAAAAGGCAAGGCTGCGACGGCCGAGACCATCGATGAGGATTTTGTGCTGGCGCTCGAACACGGCATGCCCCCGGCCGGCGGTCTGGGTATCGGCATCGACCGTCTCGTGATGCTGCTCACGGGGCAACCTTCCATCCGGGAAGTCATTCTCTTTCCCCAAATGAAATCCGAAAAGACAAAGCCATAAATGCGTTTTGAATGCTTCGTGGCCAGCCGCTTCATCTGGTCCAAACGCCGCCATCCTTTCGTCGGTGTTATCAGCTGGATATCCGCCATCGGCATCGCCGTCGGCGTGGCCGCGCTCATCGTCGTTCTCGCTGTCATGAATGGTTTTGATGAGGACTTGAAAAGCCGTATCATCGGCACCCGTGCGCATCTTGTCATCGAAAAGGAAGGCGTTTTCGCGGACGCTGAAGTTCTGGCGGATAAATTAAGAAAAGTTCAGGATATAAAAGGTGCTGCGGCGTATATAGAAGGCCAGGCGCTTTTTCAGGCGGGTGAATTGGGTTCGGGCGTGCTCGTGCGCGGCATTGATGCGTCGCTCGAAAAAAATGTTTCCAAGTTTTATGATTATTTGTCTCAAGGCTCGTTCAC